>CAMWWZ010000039.1 GCA_947178095.1 uncultured Treponema sp. | reverse complement strand
CCTCTACTCGGAAGCGGGGGTTTTCTCCCTCCAAACCACCCACTTTCCCAAGCACCGCTTGGGGCAGCAGCCCCAAGACCCTGCATTCATTTCGCTAAACTTACAATGACTCTTGTGGAAGAAAACGCATCAAAAAGAAATGATTTTCTTTTCTTGAAAAATGCGAAAAATTTTGCTATGATTTTTTTTATGGAAGAAACGGAAGATCGATTTTCGCGCACGCAAATTATTTTCGGAAAAGAAAATGTGTTGCGCCTCGAAAAATCGCGCGTGGCAATTTTCGGGCTGGGCGGAGTGGGCGGCTACGTTTTGGAAGCGTTGGCGCGAAGTGGCGTCGGCAATTTCGATTTGATTGACAGCGACCGCATTTGCATTTCAAATTTCAATCGGCAGATTCTCGCCACTTCTAAAACGCTCGGCGATTTCAAGGCGGACGCGGCGCGAGAGCGCGTGCTTTCGATAAATCCAAATGCGAACGTGAACGCGCGAAAAATTTTTTTTCTTCCAGAAAATTCAAGTGAATTTGATTTTAAAAATTACGATTATGTTGTTGACGCAGTTGACACGGTTTCTGCAAAAATTCAAATCGCGTTGCAAGCGCAATCGGCAGGAACAAAAGTCATTTCGTGCATGGGAACTGGAAATAAAATCGACCCCTCCCTTTTGAAAGTCGCCGACATTTACGAAACGAGCGTCTGCCCGCTCGCGCGAGTGATGCGCCACGAACTGAAAAAGCGCGGCGTAAAAAATTTGAAAGTCGTATTTTCAACGGAAAAGCCGCTCGCGCATATAGAAGCCGCGCAAAATGAAAATGCACAAACTGAAAACGCGCGCGCGGTCGTCGCTTCGACGGCGTTCGTTCCGAGCGTGGCGGGCTTGCTCATCGCAAGCGAAGTCGTGCGCGATTTGCTTGTCCCCTCCCTGGCGAAAAAACGTAACTGAAATTTTCTGCGTGGTCTTGCAATTTTTTTTTGCATGCCTTGTCATATACGCGCTACAAATTTTTTTAGATGTCCTTATCATTTTTTTGATGCGTGTTGTCTGCTATGAAAATCAGAATTAGTGTGTGTTGAGCAAAGAAAGGTTTTTGTGAAATCATCTGTATAGTATTTACAGAGTGGGCGAAATAATGTATATTTACTCCGAAAAATCGGATTCCGATTTTTCGGATTTTTTTTGTTGTATTGGCGGGATTTTGAGGAGTAGCTTGTTTTTGGTGTGTGGTAGGCGAAAAACTCTGTGAGTTTTTTTCAAAAGCCAGTGAGTTTTCGGACAAAACTCTGTGAGTTTTTTACGGATAGTTATGGAAAAAGGCAAAATGCAGGATGTGAACAAAACTTTCTCCACAAGAGGCGGCGCGAAATCGGGTGCTCGAGACGGTCATCTCAAATCTCGGGCTTCAAACAATGACGATGGGGTGAATGTGCTACGATAGCACGAACATATTGAAAAAACAGGGGTACGAGGCATCATTTTGAGGGGTAAGCGGTATCTTGCAAAGAACATGTTCTTTCTCACCGTCGGGCAGTTCGGCACGAAGCTGCTGAGCTTCTTCCTCGTGCCGCTGTACACGAGCGTCCTGACCTCCGCGGAGTATGGGACATACGACCTATATTCCGTGACGGTAAGCCTTCTCATTCCGATACTTACGCTGAACATCGCCGACTCGACGACGGTGTTCCTTTTGGACAAGGACAGCCCGCGCGAGGGAATCGTCTCCGTCAGCCTGAAATACTATGCGCGCTCCGTCCTGCTGTTCGCCGCGCTGGTGTGCGCGAACCGGCTTCTCGGACTTTTCCCGATCCTCAACGCATACCCCGCGTTCCTACTGCTGATGTTCGCCCTGGGCAACCTGAGCCAGCTGCTTTTGAATTTCGCGCGCGGATTTGACCGGATCAAGGATGTCGCCGTCTCGGGAGTCCTCTGCTCCGCCGTGATGATCGCGCTGAACATCGTACTCCGCATTCCGCTCCGCATTCCGCTCCGCATTCCGCTCCGCATGGGGCTTGCGGGCTATTACCTTGCCTTCATCGGCGGCGCGCTCGCCCAGTCCGCCTATCTCTGCGTGTCCCTCAGGATTTTCAGGTTCATAAGGACAGGACGGCAGGATAAGAAACTGAGGAAAGACATGCTCGCCTACTCGTGCCCGATGATGCTCAACTCCGTGTCGTGGTGGGTGAATTCCGTCTCCGACCGCTACGTCGTCACCTGGCTCTGCGGCATCGTACAGAACGGGATCTATTCCGTCGCATATAAAATTCCTTCCATATTAAATATGTTCCAGGGCATATTCAGCCAGGCGTGGACGCTCTCCGCCGTGCAGGACTTTGACCGCGACGACCGGGGCGGCTTCTTCTCGAAGATGTACGGGCTGTACAACGCGTGCATGACCTGCGCCTGCTCGCTGCTGATCGCCTGCGCGCGCCCTATGGCGCTGCTTCTGTACGCGAACGACTTCTATGCGGCGTGGCGGTTCGTGCCGTTTCTGCTCGTCGCGTCGGTGTTCGGCGCGCTGTCCGGCTATCTGGGCGGCATTTTCGCGGCGGTGAAGGACTCGAAAAGCTTTGCCGCGTCCACCGTCGCCGGGGCAGTCCTGAACATCGTCCTTACGGTTGCATTGGTCTGGCTTATGGGAACGATCGGGGCGGCCATCGCGACCGCCGCGGCGTATATCCTTGTCTGGGTGATGAGGATGCGCCGGGCAAAAAGGATCATGCGCCTGAACGTCTCCATTGCGAAAGACTGCGCCGCCTATGCACTTCTTGTCGTCCAATGCGCTGTTGTGCTTGCGACCGAGCGGCTTGCGGCGTGGGCTGGGGCGATGAACGGCGTGATGATTGTAATAATTTGCGCCCTGTTCAGGACTGAGATTGCACAGGCGGTGAAATTTGGTAAGAGAAAAATTCAGCAAAAGCAAAGAGTAAAAGAGGAAGTTTTACCATGAAGATTATCGGAATAATGCCAATAAAAATGAATAATCAGCGATTGCCAGGAAAAAACACAATGCTTCTTAACGGCAAGCCGTTGCTTCAATATCAGCTTGAGGCAGGAAAAAAGTCCGGGCTTCTTGATATGTTCTATGTTTTTTGTAGCGATGAGAAAATTAAAGATTTCATGTTACCGGGCGTTTCATTCCTAAAAAGAAGTTCTGACTTGGACTTGCCAACGGCAAATTTTACTCAAATATTTGATTCGTTCATGAAGGTGGTTGATGCAGATATTTATGTTTATATTCACGCAACTGCACCGTTTATAAAATCTGAAACAATATCTGAATGTATTGAAGCCGTAAAATCAGGAATGTATGACTCTGCATTTTGTGCGACAAAAATTCAAGATTTCCTTTGGCAAGATGGAAAGCCGCTGAATTTTAATGCTGCCAATATTCCTCAAAGCCAAGACTTGGTACCGATATATCGTGAAACTTCCGGCTGTTATGTTTTTACAAAAGATGTTTTTATAAATCTTCGTAGACGAATTGGAAACACTCCTTTTATACACGAAGCCACATTTAAAGAAGCTATTGATATTAATAATCCCGAAGATTTTGAACTTGCAAAAATAATGATAAATTTTTAGGAGGTTTTAGTTATGGATAAATTTAATATTTTGGAATGTACATTGAGAGACGGCGGATATATAACCGGCTGGCATTTCGAAAAGAAAATGATGGCTGATACTGTAAGGAAATTGATTGAAGCCAATCTTGATTTTGTCGAGGTTGGATATTTGAATCATAAACTTTACGAAGAAAACACTTCTCAATTTAACAATATAGAACAAATTTCAGAAATACTTCCGTCAAAAAAAGAACGCGAAAACACAGTCATTATTGCAATGGCTGATGTCCAGCAATTTCTGCCAGAAGATTTAACTCCATTTTCTGGAAAATCAATTGATGGAATTCGAGTTGTTTTTTATAAGCATCAGATAGAAGAAGCCTTAAAGATGTGCGAGGCTGTATCAAAAAACGGCTATAAGCTCTTTGTTCAGCCAATGGTCACAATCGATTACACAGTAGATGAATACGCCTCATTGATTGCCCGTGTGAAAGCGCTCAAGCCCTATGCCGTTTCAATTGTAGACAGTTTTGGATATATGATTAAGTCAGATTTTCGGAATTACTTTAAAATTCTTGACAACCTTCTTCCACCTGAAACAATTATCGGCTTTCACTCACATAACAATATGAACCTAGCCTTTATTACCGCACAAGACATTCTTGAATATCAGACGACCAGAAGACTTGTTATAGATTCGTCTCTTTACGGAATGGGAAGAGGTGCTGGAAATCTTAATACAGAATTGATTTGCAATTATTATAACAAACTGTTCGGAGATAAATACAATATAAACAAAATTCTGTCACTGATTAGTGATTACATTATGCCAATCAATCAGAAAACAAAATGGGGATATTCTCCTTATATGTTTATAACAGGGCTTTACCATTATCATCCAAACTTTGCTTGTTATTTGTTGGATGAGTATGAAGTCTCAGTCTCTGAGTTTTCGAAATTTCTCTTGACAATTCCTGAAGATATGAAAACAAAGTGCAAGAAACCATACGTTCTGGAAATGTATAAAAAATTCAAAGAAAGCGGGAATTGAAATGAAAAAGATATGTATAGTTTTTATGGATGTGGATGGGACTCTTACCGATGGGAAAATCCATATTTCAGAAAAGGGAGAATTATTTAAAACTTTCAACATAAAAGACGGAATGGCAATAACCTTGCTGAAGAATGCGTCTTTAGTTCCAGTTATAATAACTGGGCGGTTTTCAAAAATAACAGAAATTCGCTGTAAGGAGCTTGGTATAAACGAAATTCATCAAGGGGTGAATGACAAGCTTTCTGTCTTGCAAAGTATTTTAAAACAATATGAACTTGATAAAGAATCAGCTTTGTACTTTGGTGATGATGTCAATGATATTGAATGCATGAAATATTGCGGGTTTTCGGCCTGTCCAGCAGATTCGGCAGATGAAGTTAAAAAAAATGTAACCTACATTTGCAAAAGAAACGGCGGTGATGGAGCACTGAGAGACTTGCTGGAGAATTTTATAAAATGTTAGTCTTTATAAAAAATTCAGCGAGTTTTATTTTATTTCTCTTTAAAATGTTGATAAGAGAGAATTTTTGGGATTATATCAGAAAAAACGGCAAAAACAGTTTTAAGAATACAGAAAAAATAACAATTCTTGGAAATGGTCCGTCATTGAAAAATGTCCTTGCAAATTGGAGACAGAACAAGGACTTTTTAGAGAATGATGTTTTTGGGGTGAACTATTTTTGCTCTAATGAGAATTTTGAAGAAATAAAGCCGGAATATTATGTTTTGTCAGACCCTTCTTTTTATGATCCTGAGAATCCTCTATTTGAAAGCGGTTCAAAAGTCTACAAAACTTTGAACAGTAAGGTTTCTTGGAACATGAACCTGTATGTTCAGTATTCCTCATTAAAAAAAATCAACTACCAGAAAATAATTACGAACAGAAACATAAAAATTATTCCATTCCATACTTTGCAATATCAGGGATATGAGAAATTGCGCTTCTGGTTTTACAAAAAAGGATTGGGATCGGGAAATTATGGAACAGTTGTTTTAAATGCACTTTTTATTGCCTTGAACTTAAATTATAAGGAAGTTTTTGTTTATGGAATTGATCATAACTTTTTTGACGGACTTACAGTAACGAAAGACAATGTTCTTTGTCATATTGATTCTCATTTTTATGAAAGAGATTTAAATCCAAAACCAATGATAAATCATTTCGGGCATAAGTTGCTTCCCTTTACAATGGAAACTTTCCTTGAAGATAAATATTCAGTTTTTAAAGGACACAGAATTTTTAGTGAGTATGCAAATTATCTTGGGGCAAAAATATATAACTGTACTGAAAACTCATTGGTAGACACTTATAGCAGAAAACGAGGAGATAAATTAATTCCAAAAAACTTAAGTGACCATGATGCGGAAAATTCTTATGAGGAAAAACAGGAGACTTTTGTGCATGATTCAAGGAGTTATACAAAATGAAAGATTGCATCACCTCTAAAGAACGATGCTTTTCTTCTTTTGGGGAAAAGTGCCTTCTGCATCTAGTTTGTCTCTCTTTCATGTTTACGACATTTGATTTCTTTGTTTTGTTTTGGAGTTTAAGGGTAATAATCCTGTGCTGTACATTTTTCTACTTCTCATTCAATTTAGCCTCCTGTGGATACATCGTCCAAAAAGGCTGTATTTTTCTTTTTTCATTGTTTTGCTGTATTTTATCTTTGTACAGCATTCATTTTCTGCTTATCATTTCGACTTTGATTTTGCTTCCCCGCGTGCCGTTCAGATACTTTGTCGATGTTAATCTTTTTTATTTTATAATTACCGTTCTCCTATTGCTTCCGTTATCTCGAATAGGTTTGATACAAAACTATACATTTATAATAAAGACAGGAGAAATGAGGGATTTCTACTGCTTCACGAATCCAAACAGGTTCGGTTCATTTCTCTATGCATTTGTTGTTTTTCTTTCGCTGTTTTTTACAGTAAAAAGAAAATTGCTCATTTCATATTGCATTGTGTTCGGAAGTTCATTTTTTATCTATTTTAGAACCGGTTGTCGGACGGCATTTATTGCATTAATTTTTCAGTTTGTTGTATTTCTTGTTTTCAGAGTTTTCTTTGTTCGCAGGAAACATTGTTATAAACTTCTGCACTTTTTTATGATTCCCGAACATTTTTTCCGTTTTATACTCAGCCTGTCTGGCATTCTTCTTATTATTTTCAGTTTCGCATTGAGTCTTTATTTTTCAACAGGAATAATGCTATTCGTCGATTTGTTAATTGGACGTGGAGTATATCTTTATGAGGTTGTAAAATCATATTCATTCATCAACTTATTCTTAGGATACAGACTCAACGCCGAGCTTCCGTTAGACAACTCTTACATATATATACTATGCACAACCAATATTTTTGTGTACATCATATTTTCTATTTTTATTTACCGTTCTTTTAAAAACTGCTCCGCGCAGTTCTTTGTCTGCTATGCTCCATTTATAGCCGCATTTCTTGTTTATGGAATTACAGAATCGCTCCTCGGGTATTATTCGTATATTGCACTTGTTTTTTATTTTATGCTACTCAAATCAATGAGAGGGGAACTATGAAAAAAATATGCTTTCTTGTGTATGGAACGCCACGACATCCAGTTGGCGGAACGAAAGTGCTTTTTACCTACGCAAACATGCTCGTTTCTGCCGGAAATGAGGTGTCGATTCTTTGTTACCAAAAACAGTCCGTTCACAATTCACCTTCAAAAAATATCAGGAATTTGATTAAATTTCTGTTCAAGAAAAGTTTACGGCTAGAATATCCAAGGTGGTTTCCTCTGAATGAAAACTGTTACGTAAAGTATGCATGGAGCATTTCCAATGAGATTCTTAAAAACTTTGATGTGTGCGTTGCTTCATCAATAGAAACTTCTTATTCGCTTGAAAAAATGAAATTCAGCGGGAAAAGGTTTTATTTAGTGCAGGGCTTTGAAAGCTGGAATCCGTTCACCGAACAAGATGTTTATGAATCCTATAAATTTCCTTTTATAAAGATTGCAATTTCAGAGTGGCTTTATGAGTGCATTAAAAAAGTAGATGACAAAGTGGTTCTTATTGAAAATGGTTTTGATTTCGAGTATTTCAAATTAACTTCGGATATTGGAAACAGGCAAAGATATACCGTCTGTATGTTAAATCATGTGGACTCAAGCAAAAGATGCGCAGATGTTTTTCGGGCACTATCGGTTCTCAAAGAAAAATATCCACTGCTAAAAGTCTTTGCCTTTGGTGTGCCTCCGCGCCCCAGGAATCTTCCTGATTGGTATGAATATTACCAGTGTCCAAACATGGAGCTACACAATTATGTTTACAATGCAAGTTCAATTTTTGTAAATGCAAGCGAGCAAGAAGGCTGGGGGTTGACAGTAGGGGAAGCAATGATATGTGGCTGTGCGGTTGTATGTACGGATAATCCCGGACACAGAATCATGGCCCATGACAACAAAACCGCCCTTGTTTTTGCTCCGCGCGACGTTGAGTCTATAATTGGCAAAATTTCGCTTCTTTTTGAGGACGATGAATTGAGAAAACAAATCGCAAAGAACGGAAACGAGCTTATCCAAAAATACACATGGTGTAATGCATACAAGAAGTTTAACGACTTAATAGAATACGATTAGAGGGTATATATGACCAACACCTGCATGGCGACCTACAACGGCGCGCATTTGAAAAGGCGGCTAAACGCAATCCGTCTCCAAAAAATCCAAAAACACTCTGGCAGTGACGACAAACTCTTTTTTGGGAAAGTGTTTCATATTCCCGGTAACAAGCCACGCATCATGCTTTTTTCTTGCCGCAAGGGTGACCGCATAGAAAACGCGGTCAGACTCATCAGAAAATTCTTCAAAAGATTTTGCCGTGCGTTTTCTGATTCCGTTTCTTTTAAATGCGTTTACGATATTCTTTATGTCGCGTTCCGGGAAAGAAAATTTGTCGTAATGAAGGACTCGGTCGTATTCCCGAAGAATTTTCCTGTGGACAACAGGAACAATCCTGCCATCAAAAACGCAGTCGATGATTTTGACGGGCGGAGATTCAGGATTCTCAGTCCAAAGCGCGGAGACAAGAATGTTCGTGTCTATGACCGCATACGCTCTCTTTCCGGGCATTTAGCCTTCCAGCCTAGTTTCCGCAATGATGCCTTCGATGTCATCGGCAGAAAAAGTTTTTCCGCTCTGCCGCGCCTTTTCCCGGAGCGCATGAAAAGCATTCCTTCCCTTTTCAAGGGCATTTTTTCTTCTGAAAGAAAGACGAAGCCCGCGGCTGGATTTTTTGATGAAGCTAAGAATTGCGTCTTGAGCCGAGATGCCTTTTTTGGAGCAGTTTTCCTTGAACTGCTGCGCAAGCACATCGTCAACAGTGATATGTATGATCGCCATCTTCAGCCTCCTCTTCGGTTCGGAAAACCGTTACCTACATATAGTATACACAAAAGACTGGCGAAAGTCAACGGTGTTTTTACGGAGATGCCTATATGACCAGCGTCTGCATAGCGACCTACAACGGTGCGCGCTTCATTCGGGAGCAGATTGACTCAATCCTGCCGCAACTCGACGCGGAAGACGAGCTGATAGTCAGCGACGACGGAAGCACGGACGGTACGCTCGGAATCCTCGCAGAATACGCGACCGCCGATGCGCGGGTGAAGGTGCTGCACCATGAGAAAAATCCCGCCTATGCAAAAATCAAGCATTCACGGAATTTCTATTATGCCACGGACAACTTTGAGAACGCACTCAAACAGGCAAAAGGTGACTATATTTTTCTTGCCGACCAAGACGACGTGTGGCGGAATGACAAGGTAGAGAAAATGCTTCCGTTCCTTGATGAATATGACTGCGTGATGAGCAACAATCAGATTATTGACTCCGCCGGAAAACCGCTGAATTTTTTTTGGGGGAAAAAAGCGCCGTTCGGAAGGTCTGTCTTCACAAATCTGAAAAGAACTCCGTTCCTTGGATGTTGCATGGCATTTTCACGAAAGGCGTTTGATTACATCCTTCCGTTTCCCTGGAAACTTATTTGCCATGACCTGTGGATGGGATGCCTGTGCGCCCACAGAAAGTCACTGCTCTTCTTGCAGGAGCCGTTGCACAATTATCGCTACCATGAGGATTCTGTGTCCCTTTCCGTGACTGCAAACAGCAAAAATCCTCTTTCCTTTAGGATAACGTACAGGATTATTTTTCTAGCCCAGTTTTACAAACGAATTCTATTTTGCAAATAGACAAGGAGGAGCAGCAATGCACATTATATTCATCAATCCGCCCTTTAAAGCGGAGTACGGGAAATTTTCCCGCGAGTCAAGAAGCCCCGCGATAACAAAAAGCGGCGCGCTGTACTATCCGTTGTGGCTTATCTATGCGGCAGCCTGTGTGGAGAAAAACGGGCACTCCGTCGGCTTTATCGATGCCCCGGCAAAGCCGCTGGACGAAAACGAGACGCTTTGCGCGGTCGAAAAGATGGCGGACAAGGATGAAAGACTGCTCTTTGTCCTTGACACGAGCACGCCGTCCATCAAAAGCGATGCCGCATTCGGAGCGAGGCTCAAGGACTTGTATGCAAAGTCGTTCGTCCTGCTGGTCGGAACTCACCCGACGGCAACGGCGGAAGAAACGCTGTCCTACAGCAAAAAGATTGATGCCGTCGCGCTCGGCGAATATGACCGCACCGTCAGCGAGCTTGCGAACGCTATGGAGGCAGGACTTCCCTTGCAGGAAGTGCGAGGAATTTGTTTCCGCTGCGGCGAAGATTTCAGGCGGACGCTGCCCATGCCCCCGATTGAGAACATGGACGAAATCCCATTCGCGGCGAAGTTCATAAAGGAGCGGCTTGACGAGCGTGACTATTTCTTTGCGGCCGCCACATATCCGAGCATCCAAATTTTCACTGGACGCGGCTGTCCGTGCCATTGTAATTTCTGTGTCTATCCCCAGACAATGCACGGCCATAAGTACCGCGCACGGTCGCCGGAGAACGTCGTCGCGGAATTCGAATATATCGCCACACATTTTCCCGACGTAAAAGAAGTCGTCATAGAAGACGACACTTTCACAATCGGCAGGGAGCGGCTTTCCGCCATCTGCAATCTTTTGATTCAAAGGAAAATGAACAGGCGGCTGCGCTGGCTATGCAACGCCCGCGTGAACACGCTCGACCTTGCGATGATGAAACTGATGAAGAAAGCTGGCTGCCGTCTCATCATTCCCGGCATTGAGAGCGGAAGCCAGCAGATTTTGGACAACATCAAAAAGGGGACGAATGTCAATCAGTTTATGCCGTATGTAAAAAACGCAAAGAAAGCGGGGCTGCTTGTTCATGCCTGCTATATGGTCGGCAACCAGGGCGAGACAAAGGAGACGATGAGGCAGACTCTGGACCTTGCGCTGAAACTGAACACCGACACGGCGCAGTTCTTCCCGCTCATCCCGTATCCCGGAACGGAGGCGTATGAATACAACAAGCGTATGGGGTATCTGACAGACGGCGACTACGAACGATACTGCAACGAAGACGGCATCCATAATACCGTGCTGAATCTGCCTGATCTTTCCATGCAGGAGATGGTCGATTTCTGCAACTGCGCCCGGAAAAAGTATTACCTTCGCCCCCGGTATATCTTGCACCGCTTGCGCGTCGGGCTTGCGCACCCCGACGACTTGAAGCGTTCGATAAAGGCGTTTGGAAAGCTGAAAACATATCTTTTCAAAAAATAACGGAGAACCGCCATGCCCCAAGTTTCCATCATCATGCCGTGTCACAACGGCGAAAAATATGTCGCCGACGCAATCCGATCCGTGCAGAGCCAGACGTTCACGGACTGGGAGCTGCTCGTCATTGACGACGCGTCGTCTGACAATTCCGTGAGCGTCATAGAAGAATTCTGCAAGGGTGATTTCCGCATAAAGCTTCTTCGCAACGAAAAGCCGACGGGAATGCCCGCCTCGCCGCGCAACGTCGGGATCAGTGCCGCCCGCGGACGCTACGTCGCGTTCCTCGACTGCGACGACCTGTGGCTTCCGACAAAGCTCGAACGCCAGCTTCCGCTCTTCGGGACAAAGGATGTCGCCGCCGTCTTTTCGTACTACGGCAAGATGGACGGAAGCGGAAATTACGGTGCGAGCGCGATTCCGTCCCCCGTCTTCGTCTCCTACGAATACATGCTGAACGGAAACTGCATCGGAAACCTCACGGGAATGTACGACACGCAGAAATGCGGAAAGGTATTCCAGAAGGAAATCCGCCATGAGGACTACCTGATGTGGCTCGAAATCCTTCGCAAGGGCTTCTACGCCACGAACACGAGCACGGTGGAGGCGGTGTACCGGGAAAGTGCCTCGTCCGTATCCGGCAGCAAGTTGCGGGTGTTCGGCTGGCAGTGGCACATCCTGCGCCGCGAGCTGAATCTTCCGTTGGGGAAAGCGACGCTCTGCTTCCTCCGCTATGCGGCGGGCGGATTTCTGAAACGGTTGAAAAAATAATGCTTTAGGAGGACAACATGACCATAACAATAATCGGCGGATCGGGCTTCGTAGGGACGCGCCTTGCAAAACGGCTTCTTGAAGCGGGGCATAACGTAAGAATCGCGGACAAGCGGCGGAGCGCGGCATATCCGGAACTGTGGACGCGCTGCGACGTGCGGAACGCGCCGGAGGCGACGGACGAGTTCCCAGAGAGCATCACCGATGCCGACACCGCCCCCGGCGCGGACGAGACCGCGAAGAAAGCCCAGCCGATGCATTCGCTCATGGAGGCGCTTGAGGGAAGCGACGCGGTGGTGAACCTCGCCGCCGAACACCGCGACGACGTAACGCCGAAGTCCCTGTACGACGACGTGAACGTGCGCGGCAGTCGGAACGTCTGCGCCGCCTGTTCGCGGCTCGGAATCCGCAGGATAGTCTTCACCAGCTCGGTCGCCGTCTACGGCTTCGCGCCCGCCGGAACGGACGAGGGCGGAGAAATCAACTATTTCAACGACTACGGACGGACAAAATATCTTGCGGAGGAAAAATACCGCGAGTGGCTCGGGGAGGACGCGGCGAACTCCGCCGTGATAATCCGCCCGACGGTCATCTTCGGCGAGGGCAACCGCGGCAATGTCTACAACCTGCTGCGCCAGATCGCCGGAGGGAAGTTCCCGATGGTCGGGCGTGGCACGAACCGCAAGAGCATGAACTACGTGGAGAACGTCGCCGCGTTCATCCAGTTCTGCGTTGAAAATGAGGAAAATCTTCCGTGCCTGGAAAAAGGCTTTGACGGAGCTTCAGCCGGAAAACTTCATCTTTTCAACTACTGCGATGAGCCTGCCTATGACATGAACGGCCTTGTCCTCGACGTGTACAAATACCTCGGAAAGCCGAGGAGACGGCTCGTCCACTTCCCGTACTGGCTCGCGTACTGCGGCGGGAAATGCTTCGACCTGCTCGCGCTCGTCCTGCGCAGGAAGTTCGCCGTGAGCGCGATCCGCGTGAAAAAGTTCTGCCAGGACACGTACTTCGTCGGGACGAACATAAAGAAAACGAGCTTCGTTCCGCCGGTGAGCCTTGAGGACGGGCTGCGGGCGACGATCGAGTATGAGTTCGTGAACAAGGTGCAGGGGCATACGTTCCGCTGCGAGTAAGCGGAGATTTGACTCGCGCGGAGTGGCATTGCCCATCATTCATGAGTAACGTTATTCACCTTTCGTTACCGCTATTACTCATAACTCGTGAGAGCCATTACTCACTTTTCGTTACTACCGTTACCCATCGCTCGTGAGTAATGGCTCTCATGCCGTGTTTTCATGGCCAGTCGCATTTCTCCTCCATGCGCCGCTTTAAATTCTACTATATACTATATCATACTCTATCGGTGGAACAATACAATCTCTCCTATGCTCAAATTGCAATTTCTAAAACTATGTCATTCCATTCCTTGAAAATTTCGCTTTCTAATGCTATAATATTTCCATGCAGATTTTTTCGCAGCGGCAACGGATTTCTCAAACGCAAACCCAGCGCATGGGACAGCGGCAAATTCAGTCGCTCAATCTGCTTGCGATGGGCGCGGACGATTTGCGCGAGGAAATCTACGCGCAGGCGGAAAAAAATCCTGCGTTGGAAATCGAGGACGACGACTTTGAAAGCGGCGTGAAAAATGTGCGCCTGAAAACTTCGCTCGCTTCCGATTATTTGCGCGTAGGAAACGCGAGCGCGGCCGGCGAAGAAAAGTCTCGCGCGTTTCAGGAAGTTTTGGAAAGCCGCCCCGACGAGCGGCGTACTTTGTTCGATCATCTTATGGAGCAGCTTTCCGTCCTGCGAATTTCGCCCGAGGAAAACGCGCTTTGCAAAAAAATCATTGGCAATCTCGACGAGCGCGGTTTTTTCATTCTCGCGCCGGCGGCCTTGCTGAATCCTTCGCTTGGCGAGGACACGCAGCTTTTGGAAAAATGCCTTTCAATTGTACGCGGTTTTGAGCCGAGCGGAATCTGCGTTGCGGACACAAGGGAAAGCCTTTTGCTTCAGGCGAAGCAAAAAGGCGACGCGAACGAAGCCGCGCTTTTTTTGCTCGACGGCCATTTGGAATTTTTGGATCCGCCTCAGGCGCAAAAAGTTTTGAAGAAAATCCATGATTTTGCGAAGGTGCAAAACGCGCTTTTCGGCAACGCTCAAAGCAAGCCTTTCGGCGGCGAGAATTTTTCTTTTGAAAAAAATCTTTCGTTGTCCGAAGTGCAAGACGCGATTGATTTCATAAAAACGCTCGATCCTTTTCCTGCGAGAAATTTTTCTTCTTCCGCTTCGAATTATATTTCGCCCGATGTTTTCGTGGAAAAAATTCCTTTTTCCGCCGAGGAAGTCGATTTTCAAAAACGCGAGATTCCTGCGGAAAATAATTTTTCGTTTAAAATCCGGATTTCCGACAAATTGATTCCGCGCGTAAAAATTTCTTCGGAATTCATTTCCGCACAAAAAAATTCCGAGTTCGCAAAAGAGGCGGTGAAGGCTGCGAACGTTTTTTTGGAAAGCCTCGAATTCCGCGCGACAACTTTGGCGAACGCCGCGATGTCAATCGTGCGGCATCAGATGGAATTCTTCAAGCGCGGCCCGGGGCATCTTTCGCCGCTTCGCCAACAGGACGTGGCGGAAGAAATCGGCGTTCATGAAAGCACGGTTTCTCGAATGGCGCTTTCGAAATTCATTCAGTGCGAATGGGGGCTTTTTCCCGTAAAATATTTTTTTACGAACGCGCTTTCCGTTTTGGCGAAAGAAATTTTGCCAGAAATTCAGCCTTCGCAAAACGAAAATTCTTCGGGCGATTTTGTTTCGAAGGAAAACGTAAAATTCGAAATCCAGAAAATCCTTCAAGAACATTCGGGCGAAAAATCTTTGAGCGACCAAAAAATCGCGGACATGCTTTCGGAGCGCGGCATAAAAATCGCGCGGCGCACCGTCGCAAAATATCGCGCGCAATTGGACATCAAATCTTCGTATGGCAGGTGAGGCGTTTTGTTCGCGCGCATCGCATTTTTCGCGACAATTCGCTTCCAAAACACAGTTAAAAAAAAATTCCAAAAACGCGCATTTTTAACTTGACTTTTCGTCGAAGTAAAATTACACTATTACTATGGACTTAAAGACTGTACTGACACCTGACACGGTGAGCCTTCATTTGAAGGGCACGACAAAAGAAGAGATTATCGACGAGATGCTCGAAATTCTCGTAACCGCAGGAAAGGTTACGGACAAAGTAGCCGCCAGGGAATGTGTGCTTGAACGCGAGCGCAAGATGTCCACTGGCATGAAACACGGCATCGCGATTCCGCATGGCAAAACCGATACCGTTTCTGACCTCGTGGCATGCATCGGAATTTCCGACAATCCTGTGGACTTCGATTCGCTGGATCAAGACCCATGCCGCATTTTTATCATGACGCTTTCTCCTGTAAACAAAACTGGACCGCACTTGCAGTTTTTGGCTGAAGTGAGCCTTTTGTTCAAGAGCGCGGACAAGCGCCAGCAAATTCTTGAAACGCAGGACAAGGACGAAGTAATAAGAATTCTCACGGAGTAGGGGAGTTTGTTTTTGTCAAAATTATGCCTTTGCCAAAAGTTTTTAAGAAAAAACGATTTGGCGGAGGCCGTTGGTGTTTTAAATGAATTTGCAAGGAAAATGATTTATGGAATTCAAATCTTTAGAAGACGAAAACTTTGTCGAAATCGCGGTGCGTGGCGTGGACGCGCAATTTTCGGGCGAAATCGAAAGTGGCGTAAATTATAGGCTTTCCGTCGCGCTTTCGGACGTTTCGTTCGGCGCGGAAAAGTACAACGAGGCTTTTCTTGCGGCCTTGCGCGAAAAATTGAAGGCGGCGGAGAATGCGCGTTTTGTGATCGCGCCGGTGGCTGAAAAGCCGCTTTCTTCGATCGATGATGCTTTGGAAATGACCGCGGCGTTCAAGCATTGCGCGCGCAGGATAAAGGATTGCGAGAACGTCGCCGGCTTCGAGATTCCGTGCGTTTTTTCCGCTTTGGAACGCGCAGCCGATTTGGAAGAAAATTTTGCCACGGAATTGGCGGAAAAGCATCCTCGATACGTTTTTTACAAAAAATAATCCAAATTGGCGAATAATTCGCGTCGTCAATTTGAATGTCGAATTTCGCTTTGCGAAAAATGGTAATAAATGCAAAATTTTAGTAGGTGCTTCAGTCTAATGGTATTATATGTCAATAAAACGCATTGTTTTCAGCTTAACGCTGTGTCTGCGACATCTGCGAAAAATGTCAAAATTATGTAAAAAACATTCAAAAAACGCTGAATTTTTGCAAATTTTTCAAAAAACCGCTTGCTTTTTTTTTGAAAATTCGCCATTATTCCATGTATGATGACAAGCATAAAAGAGCATTCTGATTTTTTCAAGACTTTTTTTGTCGCGATTGTGGTTTGCATGCTGTTCGCTTTGGCGGCGGTTTCTGTCATATTGTTTTCTCCTCGCAATGAAGCTGCCGAGCCGCTCGATATGGTTTTGATTGAAGAGCCGCAGGCGGATGAGGGCGTTTTTATAAAGGATGATGTGGCGCACGCCGAAAACGTTTCTTGGGTGGAACGTGATTCGTTCGACACGATAAGAATTCAAGATTGGGATGCGAAAGATTCCACTGTGGACAAAGGTTTGGAGCTTTACAGGAATCCTTCGACGCGCGCTGTGGTGGAATGGTTTTATTTGCGGATTACGGGGCGGCGCGATGTTACTATGGCGATTTTGGAAGCGGCGAACCGCGAGGACGTTCCGCTTTCGCTTGCGTTCGCGCTTTGCTATACCGAAAGCCGCTACAATTGCTATGCGCGCAATGTCAACAAAAACGGCTCGATTGACAGAGGCCTTTTCCAGTTGAACGACCGCAGTTTCCCGCGCTTGGGCGATGATGAATTCTACGCGCCCGAAACCAGCGCGAAATATGGCTTGCGGCATTTGCGCTTTTGCATGAATGTTGCCGGCGACGAAACTCTCGCCCTCGCCATGTACAATGCTGGACTTTCGCGCGTGCGAAACAATCAGACACCTTCTTCGACATTGCGCTATGTTGGACGCATCGCGAGCTATCGCGCCAATTTGGAAAGCGCGTTTAGCGAAGAAGTTTTGAGGCAGCTCGAAAAAAACAGCCAGCGCATCAGGCCGATCGTTGAGCGATAGTAATTAGAAACAAAAATCGCCTTTTTTAAAATTGCCTCGCGATGTTTGCGGGGCAATTTTTTTTGTCGAAATTTATACATTTCAATCTATGGATGCTAAAAATGGCGACATATCTGCGTCGGGGTTTGTTGATTTTTGGCATCTTATTTTTTTTCTGCGAAAAGGTTTACAAAAGGGCGATAATATGTTATAGTGGTTTTAAAATTTTTTGCGAAAGCAGAAATATTAAATCATTTTTTAGGAGGATCTTATGAAAAAGATTCTGACGCGATGGGGGGGGGTATAGCCGCCTGCGCCATTTCACTTTTTTTTGCTGCGTGTGTTAATTCCGAATATGACGGACGGATAGACACCGTTTATTCGCTCGCCACGCCGAGCGTAAGTGCAAAAGCCTATCCTGGCGTGAACATTGTTTCATGGAATCCTGTATCCGGCGTTGAATATTACAAGGTCTATATCTATGAAGAAGGTGTGCTAAAAGGTGAAGATACCGTTTCCGAAGGCTATAGGTATTCACACACGGATTTGATGAACGGCAAGAATTACAAGTACTGTGTAGAAGCCGTGGGTAGAGATGGACTTCCGGCACGCGAAGTGTATGTAACGAACAGCGGCCGTGGCGAAGCGTCGGCGCGAGCAATCGTTCCTCCTGCAGATACAAAGTCGCTAGAGCTTCCAGCATACGAAGACGGCTATGATGGCATGAACAACAAATACGTTTCTTCAAACGATCAGTGGATTGTCAATTCGGATAACATTTCAGTATCAGTTGTTGATGGAAAAGTTTATGTCAACTTTCCGATGAAGGCCTATTTGGAATATACAGTCAAGTATTATGACAACGATATATCCTATCAAGTAGATTCTGGAATTGATGTCCTTCAACGTTCACTGTCTTGTTGCGACAATAATACCTTGGGAGAAATTTCATTCGATATTACAGGAGCAGGTAAGTACAAAGTTGCAGTTGAGGCAAGGGCTCTGAACAGTAAATATATCACTTCTGATGCCATTCTGTATACAAACTTGATAGAAATTGAAGCGTTGAATGTCAATGTGCCTGTTGTTAATGCTAATTATATTGGTAGCTCTGAGGCTTGTATAGAATTCACGCCCGCAACAAAAGAAAATGGAGAGCCAGTTCCAATTGATTGGTACAAAATATATCGCCGCAAATATGGTGAATATGATAGTACTCTACTTGGTAATACAATAAGAATGAAGGGAAGCCTCGATAATGATAGAGTTACGTATTATGTTAATGATTCTCTATCAGATACCACTTGTACTTATGTATATACTGTTGTGGTCACCGACAAAACAAAATACAGTGCAAGTAATCCTGCCACTCTCTCTTCCAACAGTTCTAGAACATTAAGTATTGATGGGTTGTATGATATCTCTGCCTATTACTCGTCTTCTGGCGTTTATGTTGAATTCGGTTCAGCGAGGATGATGTCAGGAGAAAACGTTCCGAACAACTGGTATATGATATTTCGTCATGATCTTGTTGAAAACTCCTATGTCCAATTGAGTGCGATTCCGGAAGAGTATTCTTACAATACACTCCGTGTTTATGATTCTGTGCCCGATAACTCTCATGTTTATGAATATGTCATAGTTGTTACTGATGGAATTCTGCGGAGCACGCAAAAACTTTCAAATAAGGTCTTTCCTTACTTTAACGAAGGAAATGATATCGATATTGAATGTGTTTACGACGACTCTGAAAAAATTGTTAAGTGCATTGTCACTTGCAAATCGGAAGCGGCAAAAATTGCAAACATTGTAGTAAAATATATTGATAGGGATTATTATTTTACGCCTGAAGAGCAAGACTTCAAAAATATTGGTATCCCTATTTTGCCGTCAGAGGAAACAGTGGAAATCAATGGTGATAAAAAGTTTATATATCCAACTACGAATATATCAGATGAATATGAAAAATATGTATTTTTCTGTATAACAGCGGAAGAATCGTCTTTTACCGACTACTGTCATATTCCTGCTGCCACGCAACAAGAATAGTAGACTGGTTTTGCCGTGTCTCCTCGTGCCTTGCAAGTAAGGCGCTAGGGGATGTCTTTTATGCGAAAATCGTTCGCTTGATTTTTTTTCCACAAAGATTTTCAAAACAAAAAAAGGTCGCCTAAAATGGCGACCTTTTTTTGTTTGCTAGCGAGTTCACTTTATAAAACTCGCTGCTAGATTTTCATTCGATTATCGCTTGAGCGAAATCACAGTTTCAAGCAATGTGTCCGCCGTGCGAATCGTCGCCGCATTCGACTGGAAGCCGCGCTGCGTCACGATCATTTCGGAGAACTGGTCGGTAAGGTCAACGTTCGACATTTCGAGTGCGCCGGCAAGAAGGCTTCCTTTGCCCGCGATGCCGCTTTCGCCGATGTTCGCCTGTCCCGAGTTGTTCGACTCGACGTAAGTGTTGTCGCCGGCCTTTTCCAAGCCGCCTTGGTTTGTGAACGAAGCGAGCGCGATTTTTCCGATCGTTCTGTTCGTGCCGTTCGAATAAACGCCCGTGATGATTCCGCTTGAATCAATTTTGAAATTGTCCAAATAGCCGAGCGTGTAGCCGTCCTGCGAGAACGCCTTTGTCGAACTCTGTGACGCGCTTTGCGTCACCGTGTTTCTCATCGAGCCGATTTCGCCCAAATTGATGTTGAACGTCTGTCGATAAGGATTTCCGTCCTCGTCGGGATTCGCGTCCGGAACTGCGAAAGAAGCCTGCAAAATAATTTCGCCTGTTTCGTTCGAGCCTGCCGCCGCGCTGTCCGTAACAGAGCGGAGCGTTCCCATGTTGTCGAAATTCACGATGAACTCGTTCGTCTGTCCGTCCGTAGTTTGAAGCCCGACGCGCGTCTGCGTGAACTCGGCGTTTTCGGGATCGATTTGAACCGTGGCGCGCCAGCTGTTCGGGTCGCCCACGACTCGCGTGAACGCGATGCTCAAAATATGCTCGTTTCCGAAGCTGTCATAAATTTTCTGCTCGGTCGCCCAAGTGCCTTTCGCGATGTCGGCGGGCGTCGCGCCTTCTGGCGGAATTTCGGGCGTGTTCTTGTTCAAGTTACACGCATAGTTCACGTTGAGCGTCGCCTTGGCAGGATCTTTTGAGCCGACAGGAATCGTCAAGTCGGTGGGACTCGCCGCAGTCTGCACGATCATCTCGCCGTTCAATTCGCGAGCCATCCAACCCTGCACGCGGTAGCCGTTCGCAGGATTGACCAAAGTTCCGTCCTTGTCCAGGCTGAACGCGCCGTTTCGAGTGAAGTATGTTTTTTCGCCGTTCTGCAAGACGAAAAATCCATTTCCTTGAATCGCGACATCGGTGGAAACTCCGGTGGACTGCAAGTTGCCCTGCGTGAAAATCGTGTGAATCGCCGCAGTCTGCACGCCAAGTCCGACTTCCTTCGGATTCACGCCGCCCACTTCCGTGGTGGGAGCCGCCGCGCCCGAAAGCTGCTGGCTTATCATGTCCTGAAAATCCGCGCGGCCTTTTTTGAAGCCGTTCGTGTTTACGTTGGCGATGTTGTTTCCAACAACGTCCATTTTCGTTTGGTGATTCTGCATTCCGGAAACGCCGGACCAAAGTGATCTCATCATATCGCTACCCTCGGTTTATCAATTAGCATAGACTGCTTTTACATAATTCATATCGTAGAAATTTCCGTTCACTTGGACTTGCGGTTTTTCGCCGCGAGTGAATCCGTCCACGACCCCAGTAACAGTTTGACCGTCTCCCATGTCAAGCTCGACGACCTTTCCGACAGTGCCGGCCGCTTCGCTCGTTCCCATCAGCTGCGCCATCTTCGTAAAGCCGTTGCTCATGTTGTACATCTGTTCAAGGCTAGTGAACTGCGCCATCTGCGCGATGAACTGGCTGTTGTCCATTGGCGACATAGGATCTTGATGCGTCATCTGCGTCATCAAAAGCTTTAAGAAATCATCCTTGCCCAATTCCTGACTCGGCGCGCGTCCATTCGCGTTTTGCAATTTGTTGAACCTGTCCACTTCGGCGTTCACCTGAAGTTTTTCGGCAGGACTCATTGTAGCGTTGAATTCCATCTTCACCTCTTTATGCGACGACATCTATCGAATTGCTCGAAGACAAAACGTTGCCTATATTTTTATCGGCATTTTCAAATCCAACTGAAATGTTTTCTTCGACAAATTCGCCATAAATTTTTTTGCCCTGCCGCATGGAAGAATCGTCGTCTTGTCCGCCGCGATTTTGCTGCGCGAATTGCATTTCGCTTCCGGCAAAACTCACGTCGAATTTCGCGTCTTCGAATCCGCTTTGGATGAAAGCGTTGCGCAAAACGTCCGCGCCGTCGCCGAATGCGTTGAACGCCTCGCGGCTTGCCACGACGATGTGTCCCATCACGGTTTTTCCCGAAAGCTCAAGTCCGATTTTCACGTTGCCCAAAGATTCAGGATGCAAAACCAAATTGATTGTGCCCGAATCGTTGTCGCGAAGGACGATGTTTCCCGCGCGGACAAATTCGCCTGCGTTCTGCGTGATTTGATTTTTGAGCATCGCCTGGAAATTCGAGCCGTCGGCGGCCGCGCTTTGAGAATCGAGCGAAAGAATGTTCTTTTCGCCGTTCGCTGCCAAATCCATCGTAAGCTCGATTCCGCCGCCCTGCGAATCATTCTGCGGCGCGCGCACGAAATCTTTTTTCAAATCTTTCGCTTCCGTCTGCGCCCCTTCCGCGTTCGTGCGAAGATCCTTCACTTCGATTACGCCGATTTTCGCTTCCCTTTTCGATTTTGCGGAAATCGCATTTTCGGAAGAAAAGTCTCCCGTGTTTTTCAAAGCAGGCTCGAAAGATTTTGAATCCGCGTTTTGAACAAGCGTCGCGGAAA
>CAMWWZ010000038.1 GCA_947178095.1 uncultured Treponema sp. | reverse complement strand
ATAACTTTGACAGTCTCACCGGCATAGCCGGTGGTTTACTGCTTTAATTAAAAGAGTTGGAGAGTTTGACATATACATTTGATAAATACAAATCTCCGCCGTTTATTTCTAACAAGGTTTCCCAGGGGAAATATTCATCTTCGGCGTTCGTCACTCCGTTTGGATAAGTCTGCTTGATTAATTCTTTTTCATTCAAAAAAAATGATTGGAGCGTAATTTCATCCACATATTTGGGTTTGTTTTTACCGCTAATGAGAGCCTCCGGCAATTGCACTTTGCATGTTACATTGACCACGGAATCCAATGGAAGGCAAACTTCAGCATTTTCGAACTCGGCAGAAACATAGAAATCATCTCTAAAACCGGCATCATAGCCATTATAAAAAACGCCCGATTTATTTGAGGTTCTGAGCAAGGTGTCTTGCTTGATATTTTCTTGAGACCAATGTCCCCCCGATGAAAGCGCAGGAACATTATACAAATCTTTGGTCGTTTTCCATTGTATTTCATCATATGCAAAACAACTCACCAAAAATAAAGAAAACAAAATAGCATACGAAATTTTCTTTTTCATTTGTTTATTCTCCCGTTGGTTTCTAATTTTAATTTTTATTAAACTAACAGTCAAATGGATTACATCTAAATTCACTCCGTTTTGTACTAAAATCGCCTTGCCATTTAAATGAAATAAGCTCGCTGCAATCATTGATAACGTTTCGTTTGTAATTTTCTTTACATTTAAACACCTCCAGATGCAAATGCGCCCCACATGAATATCCTGTATTCCCAACTTCTGCAACAATGTCCCCAACTTGGATTCTTTTTCTCATTTTCCTATTCCTCCTCAATTGAAAAATCATTTATTCCAGTCTTAAAATAGTCTTGCAATTTCTTTATCCAAGCCTTTGAAACTGGCATCAATTCGACTATCAGTTTATTTGTTTCGTCGTTGTATAAAAGCAAATGCCCTTCGTTTTGTTCCAAACGTAGGACGAATTTTTCTCCATTGTTTTATAATAAATAAAAAAGTTTTGGCATCCATGATGGCTAAACGTTGTTCATCACAAAAAGCAAAGGCTCTTCCGCTTTTATGTTTTCGCGACATGGATACCTTTTATGCGCCTCATGCAAGAATGATTGTATCGTATCTGGGTGGTTGGACAAAAACCAGTTTATATGATTCTGAATATATGCGCTTCTGTAATCAGCATCGTTCAAGTCATTCGGTATTCTTTTCATTCGCTCGTCAATGCTGTCAAATCCTTCAAATGGCTCTTGCAGACGGTTACGGGTCATTGCAATATAATCAGGATTTATGTCAATTCCAATTCCATTCCTTGCCGTATGCTGGCAAACCCTCAGCATGGTGCCGCTTCCTAAAAACGGATCCAGAACAGTGGAATTTTCATTTGAAGAAGCCAAAATCATCCGCTCATAAAGTGCCTCAGGTTTTTGGGTCGGATGAGACTGACGGTTTTTGTTGCAATAATGCATATGCGAGAATTCCCAGACATTTCCCGGATTCGCGCCACGCATATTATTTATTGACCGATAGAACTTCTGGGGCACACGGACTGAATCCAAATTAAAAATGAAATCTTTTTCGCTCTTGGTGAACATCAAAATATCGTCATGCCGCGGAGAAAACCCTTTTGTTTTTCCTATCCCTTGCGTATAGAACCATGTAATCCACGAATTGAAAAAATAATGCAACTCCTGTTCCAAAATGCCATAAATATAGGAAATGTATCTTACACCCATAAAGACATAAATCGTGCCATTAGGCTTTAAAAGCCTGTCAGCCTCTTTCAGCCAGCTGCGAGAAAATTCCAGATATTTAGTAAATTCCAAGCTGTCTTTATTGTTCCCATAGTCCTTGTTTAAATTATAAGGAGGATCTGTGACTATTAAGTCTATGGATTTTTCGGGCAATGTTTTCATAACTTCTACGGCATCGCCACAGATAGCCTCTAGTCTTTTATCCATTTATTTTTCTTCGCCTCCCTGTAAAAATCTTCAAATGTCTTTTTTGCGCTGTTCAGATATTTTTTGTCAAGCAGCTGGCACATTTCCCATGTGGTTCTAAATTCTGTCGTAACATAATGAATATCTTTTATCTGAATTTGACCAGTTCCAAGTGCGGGATTATAACTTATATCCGACTCGCCAATATATTTTAAATCATACGCATTATAGTCCACAATTTCCATGATGCCATCCATCAAGCCCGTAACCGCATTCCTTTTCGAGTACACTTTATGCTTTATCGACAGAATAACGAACATAAAATTCGGATCTTTGACATAAGCAGTTCTGATTCTTGAAAAAGAGGTAATGTTGGGGCTTTTTCCGCTATCGGGAATATCGTTGGAAGTTGCCTTGACATCGACATTGCCCGTCAATACGCCGCTTTCTTTTTTAAATTGGAGGATTATGTCTGCCATTTCAAGGCGGTGCTGGGTTTCGACATTAATAAGGCTATATATATTGTCATCGGAATCGCGAATTCCCTCAAAAACTTCTCCCGCCCACGCCTCAATCATCGGACCTGCGATTTTGTTTATATTTTCGAGCGGAAGCCCTTTTTTCAGATTGGTGTTGATGATAATCTTATCGTCACCTTTTTCCTTTCGTTCTTCAAGAATTGCCAAAATATTTTTAATAACAAAATAGGAATCGTCTTTATAAGATGGACTTTCTTGTGGGATTTTAAAATTGAGGTCTGAATAGGTCATGCTACGCTCCAATTATATTGCAAATTTCTTCGGCAAAACGTTTCCGTGAGTGCGTTGGAGAAAGACAAATCCCGCTCGTCGTCGGGCTTTCGTTGCGCGAACGGCTGTTCTTTTTCAATGCGGAGCATCTCATTGAACCAGCGCGAATCGTTTTTCCTGTCCATACTTATACCTCCGTGCGAATATAACCATGACAATAATACGATAGCATATTCCGGCAAAAAAAGCGAGAGGGCGGACACTTTTCTCATCAACAAATCCCGACATCATTCGTCCTCCTCAATTGAAAAATCATTTATTCCAGTATTAAAATAGTTTTGCAATTTCTTTATCCAAGCCTTTGAAACTGGCATCAATTCGACTATCAGCTTATTTGTTTCGTCATTGTATAAAAACAAATGCCCTTCATTTTGTTCCAAGCGTAGGACGAATTTCTCTCCATTGTTTACCCTGGGAAAATTTTCAAAATAACAAACATTGTCTTTATATTTATCATAGTAGAAGCCTATGGATTTACAATTTATGTAATATGCCTTGTTCCTCTCAATGATTTTTTCAATCAAGAATTCTTGTACGCCCCAACCGTCCGTCGTTAAACATAGATACGTATTTTGAAATCTAAAGACACATGGATAGCTAAACGTTTCGTCTTCATACCACCAGCATTCTGCATCGGGAAGCCACTTGTCTTCCAAAAAAGGAGCGTATTTATAAACTACTTTTTTAAAATCATCACCTTGGCATTTTATGACTTCATCATACCATACAGGCACCCATTCATGTTCAGGACGAATTTGGTTGTAAACTATTTCCTTGTGAAAGAGGCTTGATTCGCTTATGTGCAAATCATCGGCATTGACCCAATAATCATTCTTGCCAATCATCAGGTAATGATCCGAGGTTATCGTCAAGTAGCAATTTTCCATTAACGTATTCTTTTCTTCAGTGCCTACCAATTCCCAGTCATTTGAATAAACCATTGTGTTTTCAGTAGTGACATAGTGCAAATCTTGATTGCGGTAATAATTATTTTCCAAGATTCTGGATGAATAATGTTCTATCTGCGTGAAATCAATGTTGTTTTGAGAAAACACGTTGCCGCAAAACAGAAAAACTGTTACAAAGATTTTTCCAAACTTCATAATTATTGCTCCTTAATTTGCGATTTTGCAACGAAGTGTTTTCGCAACAAGCGCGTAGCGCGAAGTTTCAAGCGAAAATCGCAATGGATAAGCGAGTTTTCGAGGAAAACTCGAAATTAAAATTGTCGCGCTATTTTAGCGATAATTTTTAACGTTCCCTATATTTCTCCCGCATCAGCGCGATAAATTTTTCCACGGCGGGACTGAAAGAATGCGATTTTTTCCAGGCGAAAACGCTGTTGGAGCAGAACTCGGGTTCAAGCGGAACTGAAGTGATTTTGCTTTTGTCCCAAATGTCATCCTGCCCTTCTATGCCGATAAATATTCCCAATCCCGCCAAAACCATAATCACGGAGTTCATCGAAAGATTGCTCGTGAAAAGAACGTTTGCGTGCTGGAAATGTTCGCCGAACCATGCGGCAAGCTCGCCCTGCACGTTCATGCGGCGCGGAAGAATCAGAGGCACGTTCATCAGATCCTTTGCGGTCACGCTTTTTTTCTTTGCGAGCGGATTGTCGCTTCGCATTCGCGCCACCCATCTTTCGGTTTTCTCCAGCCTGATGAAATCGAATTTCTCAAGATCGACCGGCTCGAGCAGAACGCCGATATCGACCAAGCCTTTTTCCAAATATTCTTTTATCAAGTCCGCGGTGGCGGTGAGAATGTCATATTTTACGAGCGGATATTTTTCGCTGAATTCGCGGAAAAGCTCGGGCAAAAAGCTCACGGCGGAAATCTCGCCGCATCCGATGCAGATTTTTCCTTCCAAGTCCGCCACAGGCTCGTAGATTTCAGTCTTGGCTTTTTCCACGAGCGAAAGGATTTCTTCCGCCCGCCGGCTGAAAAAAAGTCCTTCGCCCGTAAGCGAGATTTTCCTTGAGCCGCGCTCGAAAAGTTTCACGCCAAGCTCGTCTTCCAACTGCGCCATTTGGCGGCTCAAAGTCGGCTGCGTCACGTTGAGCGCGGCCGCCGCCCGGTTCACGCCCTGCTCCTTCACCACCGCGAGAAAATATTTCAAAGTACGAATTTCCACGGAAATATTATAGCACAGAATTGGGAGATTTTCAAATAGATTTCTGAGCGAGAGATGCGGCGAGTTTCTTCAAAAAACGCCGCGTTATTTCTTTTGCGAGCAGAAAAACTTAGCGCACAGATTTTCAATCATTGCCGCAATAAAATCCCTTGTAACTTCCAAATCCGAGCATGTATACAGCCATTGCGATAGCAAAGTCTTCAGAAGCGACATTCTGCTTTGAAGCCATTTCTTTAAGCTCATCGATAACAGTATCATGTGGAACGATTGTTCCATCAAGTTCTTTTACAGCCTTTTCAATTACAGATGGAAGGGTCATGCACATTTGATAAAAAGCATTTTCTTGTCCTGTTACAATAGCATAAAATTGATCAAGGCTCACTCTGCGAATCAGTTTGTGCCCGACTTTTTTCTTATCGACGGTGGTTTCCCATTTGATGTTTTGAGAATTCTGCGCAATGGTTTCCACCAAAAAACAAGCACAATCGTCATCATTTAAAAGCTGGTTTTGCATTTTGATAAAAGTCTTGCTTGCCGAAGCGGAATTCATTGTGTTGTGCTTGTTCTTCATTTCAACATAAACAGTGCGAACGATGCCCGCTTCAGGAATGGCAATGCCGTCCGCATTTTCATAAACAACATCCCAGCCGCCTTCTTCACCGTTCTGCGGCACGTGGCAATTTTTTATATATTGAAAAATGCGCTGATGAAAATATCCAATGTCGTTATTGTTTGACTTGTCCCTTTGACGGAAAATTTCATTGCTCACAATTTCATCCCAAGAAGAGTGATAAACGATTTTGTCGAAAATCAGCTTTATCGGGTCAATGATGTTTTTGTTAAAACGCTTCAAATCGAATGATTCGAGTTTTTCGCCGTATTTTTCAATTGTCGATTTTACATGGTTCGTAAAATCTTCTTCACTTATGAAATTCAATTTCCACATTATAAAATCTCCAATGCTTCTTTTATTTTAAGCGCAATGTCATAAGCCAAATTTACAGGAACGGCATTTCCGACCTGCTTGTATTGTTGTCCCACGCTGCCGCAAAATTGCCAGTCATCGGGAAAACTTTGGCATCTTGCATTTTCACGAATTGTAAACGGACGCGCTTCCAATGGGTGGCAGCGTTCGGTCTGCTTTTGGCTTGGAGAAGTGAGCACAGTCAAAGATGGCTCGTCAAGGCTCAACCTTCGCAAGATTCCAGTTCTTCCGCCTTCCATGTACCAACAGCTTTTCATATATTCCTTTGCGATATTTTCAGGAATGTCACGCCAATAACCGCCGGGAGGAACTAACTCAAATATTTTTCGTTTATATTCAGAGTAAGGCGTGCCCTCACTTTTCGGACAGTCAAGCAGAACATCACGGAGAACCGGTTTGTATTTGTGAGGAACTGGAAATTCAAAAGAAATTTTTTCTTTCAAATCATTTCGAATGCCTATTGTGATAAGCCGTTCACGTTTTTGCGCGACGCCGTAATCCCATGCATTTAAAACTTTTTTGTAAATCGTATATCCCGTGCTCTCAAAAATATTCGTAATCGTTTTGTAGGTGCGCCCTCTGTCGTGCGTAAGCAATCCTCTTACATTTTCAAACAAAAACATTTTTGGCTGAAGCTGCTCCAAGAATTTTGCGTAATGATAAAACAGAGTGCCGCGCGCATCTTCCAATCCCAAACGTTTTCCTGCATAAGAAAAACTCTGGCACGGAGCGCCACCCGAAAGCAAGTCAAGTTCTCCCTCGGCAAGGGCGAAATATTCTTTCAAATCAAGGCGGGAAACATTCGCTATGTCGTCATTGATGACGCGCCAATTCGGACGATTGTATTTCAATGTGTCTGCGGCATCTTTGTCCAATTCGACAAGCCCCAGTGTATCAAATCCCGCTTTCTCAATCCCGAGTGCCAATCCGCCCGCGCCTGCAAAAAGTTCTATCGTTTTAAACGGCATTCTCGCACATTTCAAGCCGAACTGTTCAAGTTTTTCGCCGTATTTTTCAACAGAATTTTTTACAGCAAGCATTCCCACACCTTTTGCATTTTTTACAATAAAATATATTGTATAATATTATTGAATTCTAGCGCGAATGTCAAACAATTTTCCGCAAAAAAATTACAATTGAAGCCAAGTATATTACATGAAACGAATCTGCAAAGATTTTTAAATCGCGCGCGGACTTCGGTGAGAACGGATTTCGCCACTCAACCTACAAAATCAAATTCACCAAAATTCCCGTGCCGAAAGAAAACGCCATCACGAACAAAATGTAGAGCGCGAAATTTTTCACGCCGAGCGCAATCTTGAGCGCGCCAAGGTTCGTGATTTTCGTGGCAGGACCGGTTATCATAAAAGCCGCCGCGCTTCCCGCGCTCATTCCGTTCGCAAGCCAGTCGAGCAAAAGCGGAATCGTGCCGCCGCCGCAAACATAAAGCGGAACGCCGATTGTCGCCGCCATCAAAACGCCGAAGCCTTCGTTCTTTCCGAAAAGCCGCGCGACAACGTCCGCGGAAACATAACGCTGAAAAACCGCGCTCAAAAAGATTCCGAGCAAAAACCAAAATCCGGTCGCGCGAACGTTCCGCAAAACATTTTTCAAATATCGCAAGAAAAAATTTTTGTCTGTGTCCTTTTCGCGAGGATCGCCGAACGCGCTGAAATCGAAAAAGTTTCTGGGCGTTCCCGCAAGTCCTGAATCGGACTTGCGGTCGGGCTTTTCGCACTTCCGCTCTCGCTCCATTCCTCCACTGCGTTTCGGAACGCCTTCGGCGGTGCTACAATCCCTAACGCGATGCGGAAATCGCCTCCTGCGATTTCCGCAATAAATTTTCACGACAAGCCCCGCGACGATTCCGCACAAAAAGCAGCTTGCGATTCGCACCGCAAGGATTTTCGAGCCAAGCGCGATGCTGTAAACAATCAGCTGCGGATTCAGCAAAATCGAGCTCATCATGAACGCCGCAAGAAAATCGTCCTTCACGCCTTTTTTGGAAAACGCCGCGCAAATCGGAATCGTGCCGTACATGCACAAAGGCGAAGCGATGCCGAGCGCGCTCGCAAAGAAAAGCCCAATGATTCCGGGAATTTTCTTCCCGAGAAATTCCGCCGCCGCGTGAATCCATTTTTTTGCGAAAACCGAAATCGCGGAGCCGAGCAAAATTCCAAACACCCAGTACAAAAAAATTTGGCGCAACTGGATGTCAAAATAGTACCAAAGGTAAATCGCCTCGCGCTGTACTTTGTACATGCAGTCGGCAACCAGAGCAAGACAATATACCAAAACATCGAGCATCATTTCAACTCAATCAGCCTGTAATTCCGCGAGCCAAGCCCGATTTTTTGCGCGTGTTCCAAAATGTGGCGGCCGTTCTGCCTTTCCACGCGGTCAATCAGGCTTCCCGAATCGGACGCTTTCCACACCAAGTCGATGCAGGCTTGGTCAATCGCAAGCGGATCAAGGCTTGCGAGAATTCCTATGTCGTGCATGTCGGGTTCGGCAGGATTTCCGTTGCAGTCGCAGTCAACGCTCAAACGGTTCATCACGTTGACGTATGCCATTCCGCCTTTCTTCGCCATGTAGTCGCAAACTCCTTTGGACGCTTCCGCCATCGCCTCGGTGAAATTGTCCTGCGGAAATCCCCAGACTTTTGTCGCGCTCGCGCCGCCCGAATGAATCAAAGCCTTTCCCGATTGCTTTGTGGAAGTTCCGCTTCCGAATCCAATCGAAAGATTTTTCATCGCGCCGCCGAATCCCGCCATCGCGTGTCCTTTGAAATGAGAAAGCACGATGAACGAATCGTAGTTCGCAAAATGAGTGCCCACGAAATCTTCCTTGAGCCGGATTCCGCCCGAAACAGGAATCGACATCGAGCCTTCCTCGTCGAGCAAATCGAACTGCGCAATTTTATCGTAGCCGCGATCCTTGAACGCCTGCTTGTGCGCCGCGTTCGAAGCGCGACTTCCGCCGTAAGCCGTGTTGCATTCGACAATCACGCCGCCGTGATTTTTTACGAAATCGCCGATGAGCGCGGGGCGCAAATGATTCGAGCGATTCGACTCGCCCGTGCTGATTTTCACGCCGACTTTTCCTTTCGCCTCAAATCCGAGCGCGTCGTAAACCTTCGCCAAATTTTCGCTCGTTATTTCGCGAATAAAATAAACAGCCGGCGCGCTCGCGTCTTTCGTTTCGTAAGTCTTATACGAAGCCGCGTTGGGATTGGGCTTTGCGAACAAGCACGACAACGCGAAAACCGCCGCAAGAATAGAAACAATTTTTTTCATTTTTTCTCCTATAAAAAGTTGACGACATTTCAGACAACTTTTTATCATATCTCCTTAAATTAAAAAAGCAAGTCCGAGCGAACTTTGCGCGCCAAAACGCCACACAATTTTGCGGCATCTCGGCTTGCTTTCTTTTGATTTGTAAATTTTAGCCCAAGAAACAGGTTATGTCAAATACTTTGTGCACATTGCGAATCTATGCTTTTTGGGCATAGGTCGCAGGGCTTCGTTTTGCGATTTTTTCTTGCCGAAGGTATAGACAAGATTCTGCTTTTTTGTTATAATATTTCCACGCTTAATATATGTGTGTGTTTTTCAAACACGAGGAGGCCAGTTGGCAGACAATAGGGGCACACGGATTAACGAAAGGATCCGCGTCAGAGAAGTCAGACTTATAGACGATCAGGGCGGACAGCTCGGAATAATTCCTACAGTTGACGCGCTCAGAATGGCTAGGGAAAGAGATCTCGACCTCGTTGAAGTCGCGCCAAACGCCAACCCGCCGGTTTGCAAAATACTCGATTTCGGACGATACCGCTTTGAACAGGAGAAAAAGCTCCGTGACTCCAAGAAAAAGCAGAAGGTATTGAAACTCAAAGAGATCAGGATGCAGCCCAAAATCGGACCGGGCGATCTTGACACGAAAGCGAAGCACATACAGGAATTCCTTGACGAGGGCGACAAGGTAAAGGTCACGATCCGTTTCCGCGGACGCGAGCTTGCCCACACCGAACTCGGATTTGATGTACTGAAAGAGGTGCTCAAACGGCTCACCTCGGCGTATGTCATCGAAAAGCCTGCCGCGATGGAAGGCAAATTCATGTCGATGACGATTTCGGCAAAAGCCGGCGGAAACAAGAATTCTCCGCAAAACTAATGTTCGCGCGATGCGGACAAAAAGAGGTTTCTTATGCCTAAGATGAAGACAAAAAAATCCGCTGCAAAGCGGCTTTCCCTTACCGGAACCGGCAAGGTGAAGTACAAGAAGATGAACCTCCGCCACATTCTCACGAAGCGCTCTGCAAAACGAAAGATGCACTTGCGCCAAAAGGGAATTCTCGCGGAAGCGGACGCAGCAAAAGTAAGGAAGCAGATGCTTCCGTATGGATAAGGAGTGAACTATGTCCAGAGCAGTAGACGGACCAAAAAGAAAGAACAGGCGCATAAAGATTCTCAAGCTCGCCAAGGGCTTCAAGGGTCGCCGAGGCACTAACTTCAAGGCCGCGAAAGATGCCGTAACAAAGGCGTTGGATCACGCTTATGTGGATCGCCGCGACAAGAAAGGCAACTTCCGCTCGTTGTGGATTGCGCGTATCAACGCGGCAGTCCGTGAAGAAGGCCTTACCTATTCGCGATTCATTTCGGGTCTTAACAAGGCCGGAATCACGCTTGACCGCAAGGCTTTGTCCAATTTGGCGATCGAAGATCCTGCCGCGTTCAAGGCTGTGGTCGAAACGGTGAAAAAGGCGTTGGCCGCGTAAAAAATGTTGTTAAAATTGTCCGTGCGGGCGGAAAGTTCCGTTCGCGCGAGCAAAAAATTCGAGGCGCAAAATGATTTCAGTCGAACAGATTTATCTTCTGCAAAAAAAAGTTGAAAGCGCTGTTCTTAAAATCGAACAGCTCAAGTCAGAAAACGATGCTCTGCGCACAAAGTGTTCCGAGCTCACAAACGCGCTTTCTGAAAAAACGGAGCTTCTTTCAGGTTTTATGGCGGACGAAAAAGCTATCGAAAGCGGAATCATGAGCGCCTTGAGCCGCCTTGACTCGGTGGAAAACGCGCTGCTTGACAACGCGATGCAAAATTCCGTACAAGGCGCGCCCTCGCAAGTTCAAGAGCAATTTTCCGAAGCGCAGATTGCTTCCGAAGCGGCGGGCGAAAATCAAGCTCCGCAAGATTCCGTTCCTCAAGTTCAGGAAGGCGCGAATCAAGAAAATACGGTGGCTTTGGAAAACGACGGTTTTGAATTCGGCGCGGGCGCGGAAGAGCAGGATTCGCTTTTCGGCGACACTTCGTTCGAGACCGACGATGAAAATCCGCCCCAGGAAATCTTCTAGAAAATGGCCGTCCTTCAAATCAACGTTTTGGGAACTTCGTTCGCGATGAAGGCCGACGAGGATTTGCCGTATCTCGAAAAAATCCGCGACTACTACAAAAACGTCTGCGATGAAATTCAGCGGAACGACGGAATCAGCGACCTAAAGCAAATCGCGGTTTTGGCGGGCATTCTCATTTCCGACGAACTTTTCAAGGAAAAGCAAAAAATTCTCAGGCAAAAGGACGCGATGGAAAATGCCGCCATCGACACGAGGCTCGGCGAGGAAGCGGAACGCCTGACGCACAATATGATTGAAAAAATCGACAAGGCTTTGAGTTGAAAAGCGCGCGCGTTTTGGTGGACGCGGATTCCTGCCCGCTTCTTGTGAGAAAATATCTTATTTCATACACAAAAAAATTGAACGTCGAATTGATTTTCGTCGCGAACAAAAATATTCCCGGCGACGGCGCGGGAAAAATTTTTTCAATGCAGATTTGCCCCGAAGAAAGCGGGGCTGCGGACAAATGGATTTTGGAAAATTGCGCCGAATACGACGTAATCGTAACGCGCGACATTCCGCTCGCTGCCGCCCTGATTGGAAAATGCTTTTGCGTGATGAACGACCGCGGAACGGTTTTTTGCGCGGAAAACATCGGACGCAGGCTCAAAGAACGCGAGCTTGGAATGCAAATGAGCGAGCTTGGAATCGGGACGAAAAGGCGGAGCGCGTATTCCAAAAAAGAATTCGCAGAATTCGCGAAAACTTTCGACAGGGAAATCCACAAATTGGTCTAGGCGCAAAACGAAGCAAGCAGGAAACGCCATTGCTTTTTTGCCGCCCTAAGCCTATTTCGTGTACAAAGCCTTTATTTCCTTCGCGTAGATTTTTTCGATTTGATGGCGCATCACAGTCTGCTTGGCGTTTATTTCCCTGCCAATCTTAAAGCTTTCGGGAAGAAGCGCGAATCGCGCCACGCGCTCGCACGTGCGGAATCCGTTCTTGTCGTCCACAAGGCTGTCGATTTCCTCGCGAATCAAATTGTGGAATTCGCTTGTCTCCAAAAGCGTGTCGTAGGAATCGTAATAAATTCGATTTTCGCCCGCGAACTGCAACGCCGCGTCCTTTTGCGGAACAATGAGAGCCGCGATGTATTTTTTGTCCTGCCCGACGACGACGGCGGACTCGACGAACTTGGAGCGGCAAATCGCGTTCTCCACCACCTGCGGCTCGATGTTCTCGCCGTCCAAAAGAACGATCGTGTCCTTGGCGCGTCCCGTAATCGCGATTTCATTCCAAAACGAAAGCATCGCGATGTCGCCGGTATTTATCCAGCCGTCCTTGTCCAAGACTTTTTGAGTAACGTCCGGACGGCGATAATAGCCTTTCATAACTTGACGGCCGCGCGCGAAAAGGAGGCCGCGTTTCCCCGGACCGAGCGGAGCGTCGCTCAAAGGAACGCCGTCTTTTTGCGCGACGATTTTCACTTCCGCGCTCGGGAAAACTCTTCCCACGCAGCCGGAGCGGTTTCTGGCGGGACTTCCCATCGCGAGGAAAGGCGCGGTCTCGGTCATTCCGTAGCAGTCCAAAAGCTTCACGCCGAGAGTCCTAAAAAACAAGTCCGCCTCGCGCTGGAGCGAGCCGCCGCCGCAAAGCAACGCCTGGATTTTTCCGCCGAGACGCTTCTTTATCTTTCGGAACACGAGCAAATAACAAAACCAATAGAACGGCGAAAGGAGCGCGAACGGAATTATGCTGTAAACTTTGTCGATGACGCTTGTCTTGAGCGAAAAGTGGCAGACGAGCGAAAAGAACCTGTCGTGCGCCCAAGTCCACGCCGCGCCGATTTTCATCGAAAAATTGAAAAGCAGGAAAGTAAAACGGTTTTTCTTTTTTTGGGCGCGGTAGAAACTTTGCACGAACGCATCCCAAAGGCGCGGAACGCCCGCAATCCACTGCGGATGGATCGCGTCAATGTCTTCCTGCATTATCGAAATGGCGGGCTTGGAATACGCGATTCCGCTTTTGAGCGTGATCGCAAAATAAGTGAGCGCGCGTTCCATTATGTGCCACACCGGAAGAACCGAAAGCCACATGTCGCCTTCATGCGCCGTCACAAGGACATCGTGCGCCACTTCGCACTGCGCAATGAAATTGTCGTGGGTGAGCATAACGCCCTTCGGAGTGCCGGTCGTGCCGCTCGTGAAAATCACAGTCGCAACATCGCCGCCTTCGGTCTTTTCCATTTCGGCTTCAACGGCCTTTCGCATCGCGTCGGTGGAGCGGCGTGCCATGTCTTCAAGGTCGATGAATTTGTGGACGCGGATTCCGAGCAAAGCCGCGCGCTCCATCGTCAAATCCGTGGGTGTGTCGAACAAAACCGCGTCCTTCAAGTCGGGCACTTCCTCGACTTTTTCGAGCACTTTGTCAAGCTGCCGCCCGTTTTCGAAAAAGCAGATTCGGCAGTTCGTGAAATTCAAGATAAAGCGGATTTCGCTTCCCATCGAATCGCAACCGCGCGGAACGTCTGCCGCCCCCAAAGAAAGCAGCGCGAGGTCGGTCAAAAGCCATTCACGGCGGTTGTCGCTGATGAGTCCGACGAGATCGCCGCGCGAAACGCCCAAATCGCGAAGGACGCAAGCCATGTCCAAGACGCGGCGATACACAAGGTCGTATCTTAGCGCGTCGTAACTTCCAAGCTCGTTCTTGTACGACTGCAACACGACATCGCCGCATTCCTCGGCGCGGCGTTTAAAAAGAAGCGGCAAGTTTTTCGGCAGGACTTCCCTTTTTTCGCGGAGACCTAAAATCTTTTTTACCTTGTCAATTTTTCCCATAATACAATTTGGAAATATTATAACTCATTTCTCAAGAAATTTCAATAGAGATTTCCGCGCCATCAAAAAAATATGCCGCTGACGAAAATTTCTATTCCGATGAAAATCAAAATCACTCCGCCCAAAATGCCGGCCTTGCTTGAAAGCTTTGTGCCGACTTTTTTTCCGATTTCAAGTCCCGCCATGCAAATTAAAAAAGTTACTGCCGCGATAATCAGCGAGGCGGAAATCGCCGCGAACAAATCATATTCTGCAATCGTAAATCCGACGGAAAGCGCGTCGATCGAAGTCGCGATTCCCTGCGCAAGGAGGATGCGGAACGAAAGACGAGACGCTGGATTTTCTTCTTCCGAATTTTTTTTCGAGACGGACTCGAAAATCATTTTTCCGCCGATGTAAAACAAAAGAAAAAGCGCGATCCACGGAATCAACATACCTCGACGCAAGCATCGAGGTATGTTGTTCTCATAAGGTAATTGCACTCGGGTTTCATCCCCTTTATTACGACGCAAGCGTCGGGGTATGAAACCATCCGCACGAATCAAAAATTGGACTTTCGAAAAATATCCCACAATCGTGTGGACGCAAATCCATCCGACCATCGGCATGAAAAACTGAAAGAACGCGTACACTCCCGCAATCGCGCACATTCTGCAAAAGCGCATTTTGTTTTCGCCAAGTCCGTTTGCAAGCGAAACGGAAAAAGCATCCATCGCCAATCCGATGCCGAGGAAAACACTGTTTACGAAGAAGATTAAATTCATAATACAAATATACCACAACGCGCTTTTTTTTCAAGCCCACTTTTCAAGACAGGATTTTTTCTGTATAATTTTTCACCATGAACAAAGAATGGTCGGAACTAAACAAAAGCATCCAAAAAAATCTCGCAAAATCCGAAACATTCAAGCGCGGAATGGCACAACTTTTGGAATTGCGGCAAAAGCTTTTTTCCGCGCTTCTTGAAATGCGCTCCGAATTAAACGGCGAGCAATTTTGCGAATGCCCGTTCATGAACGCCGAAGGCTATCACAGCAAGACAATCGCATATTCGATTTGGCACATTTTCCGAATCGAAGACATCGTGGCGCATTCCGTGATAAAAGCAGGCGAGCAAATATTTTTCCAATGCGATTATCAAAGCCGGACGAACGCGCCAATTTCCACGACGGGCAACGAGCTTGTAAAGCAAAAAATCGTTGACTTCTCGCGCGAACTCAACATCGAAGAGCTTTACAACTATGCGCTTCAAGTAAAAGAAAGCACCGAAGATTTTTTGCGCGGCATTTCTTTTTCCGACTTGCGCACAAAGCCCGAGGGCAGTCGCGAAAAACTCGCTGGCATTTCCGTGAGCGAGGACGAACGAGCAGAATGGCTTCTCGACTATTGGTTCAAAAAAGATCTCAAAGGACTTATTTTCATGCCGTTCTCAAGGCATTGGATAATGCACGTTGAAGCCGCAATAAGAATCAAAAATAAATTGCTCGCAAAAAAAGCGTGACATTTTCCACTACTTTTCAAAACGCGATTTTTTTTGTATAATTTTTTTCATGGTAACTTATCTTGCAAAACTCGGCGAGCTAACGCTCAAAGGCACGAACATAAAATTTTTCGAGCGGCAGCTTTTCAAAAACGCGCAATCATATTTTGAAGAAAGCGACAAAGTGAAAATCGAGCTTCGCGCGGGAAGAATGTATTTTTCGGGTGACGACGCGCTCGCGCCGAAAATCGAATTCTGCCTCGAACATTTGATTGGAATCACAGGATTTGCAAAATGCGAAGTCTGCGAAAAAAATATCGGCGCGATAAAAAGAACGGTGTTCGCGCTTTGCGAAGCGGCTGCGAAAAACGGCGCGAAAACTTTCAAATGCGACACTCGCCGCGCCGACAAAAATTTCCCGCTCAATTCCTACGAAACAAGCAAGGAAGCCGCGGCGGAAGTTTTCGACAAAAAAATTTTGGCGGTGGACGTGCATTCGCCTGACGTGACGATTTTCATCGAAGTGCGCGAAAATGTTTTCGTCTACACGTCCGCATCGAAAAACGCGAGCGATTCTATTTTGAAATTTTCAAATTCAAAAAAGGCACTGCGCGGACTTCCCGTCGGCGTGAGCGGAAAAGGCTTGGTCTTGCTTTCGGGCGGCATCGACAGTCCCGTGGCGGCGTTCCGAATGATGAAGCGCGGAATGAAAATCGACTGCGTTTATTTTCATTCGTATCCCTACACTTCGGACGATGCGCAAAAAAAAGTCGAGGACTTGGCGGCGATCGTTTCAAAATTCGGAATCAGCGTCCATCTACACATAGTTTCCTTTACCGAAGCGCAAATGAAAATAAAGCAGACTTCGCCGGAAAATTTTTCGACGCTGCTTTTGCGGATGTGCATGATGCGCGTGGCAAACCTCGTCGCAGAACGAATCGGAGCGCAATGCATCGTGACAGGAGAAAGCCTCGGGCAAGTGGCAAGCCAAACGATCGAGAACATGAGCGTCACGGAATCGATGGCGGCGTTTCCGCTTTTGCGCCCGCTGTGCGCGATGGACAAAGAAGAAATCACGCTCGAAGCGCAGCGAATCGGCACTTACGAAACTTCGATTTTGCCTTACGAAGACTGCTGCGTTTTGTTCAGCCCGAAGCATCCCGTCTTGCGCGCGAGCGTGGACGAAGCGAAAAAGATTTTTGACGCGATGCAAATCGATTCGATTTTGCAAAAATCCTACGAAGAGCGCGTCGTGAAAAATTTCCGCTTGGGAAAAGAAGTTTGACAAGACTTGAAAACAGTGATACAATTTTTATTGATGAAAAAAATATTGCCATTAATTTTTATTTTTTTCGCGCTGGACTGCGCTTGCAAAGCACAGGGTCTTGTGGTTTTTGAAGAAGCCGTAAGAAATTCAAAAAAAAATCTTCAAGGCAGCAAAGTCATATATGCAAGAAGGCTGAAAAGTTCACCTGCGACAATTCCTGATGGATGGGCGAAGTTTTTTGTAGTAACAGAAAGATTTATAGAAAAGCCCGCTTATCCTCCCGAAGGGATTTTTTACGAATCCGATATTTTTGTGGCAAAAAATAACGCGCTGTTCCATGATGTCGGCATAGAGTCTGCGGATTATGGAATGGACGAGCAGGAAAAATTCGCAGGCGGCCAGGAAAAGCACTTATATTTTGAAAACCAAAGATTCGGCAGCCAGGAAGACACTGTGAATCTTTTTTACAATTCCGCCTTGCAAAAGCAAATCGAAAATATAAGAATACAGCCATTTGTATGCTTCATCTACGATTTTAACAAAGACGGATATGACGACATAATTCAATTGGGTCATGCAAATATTACAATTTACGACGGCGCGCCGATGAAAAACCAATGGAATGTTTTGTTTTATTCGTTTTGGGACGGCATTCATTTCAACGATGACTGGGAGCATGTGTGGAAATCGGCAGAGCAAGCGCCTGAGTTTGTAATTTTCAATGGTCGCAGAGGAATAAAATTATATGGCAACGTTTTGCTAGATGCTAAAAAGCATTCTGATGACAGACTAAGAGAAGGACAATGGCTTTTCTTTTATTTTGACAAAAACAAAAATATTTTTTTGATGGATGAAGACGCTTCAAGTTGGGAATTGGAAGACGTTCATGGAAGTGAAACTTTTTTTGCAGATTATGGACTTGATTTCAACGCCTTGGACAGGGAATTGAATTTGCAGCAAATACAAAACTTGTGTCCCGCTTCGCTTCGAGTTTTGCGCAACGCGATTTACGCAAGGCACGGAAGGTCTTTTAAAAGCGAAGACTTGCAGGCTCTTTTTAACGAATATCCATGGTATGAGGTCTCCCCCTCTTACTCTGATTCTCTTTTGACCGCGACAGACAAACATAACATAGACCTCATAAAACAAGTCGAAGAAAATCCCAAGAAAACAAGCCTTTACTTGGAGCAAACAATGTTTGATTCGGATATTCCGCAAACAGGCTTCTCATCCGATCGAAGTAAAATTTATATGGCAAAATATAATTTGAGATGCCACGAAATTTCAATGGCAAAAACAGCCACAAAAGGAATGGCAACATACCTTTTCCTGACTTCCGACCCCATATCCGACTTTAGCATGATCGACAAATCTTTTCACGATTCTGAAATTGTTTTTAGACAACTATATGGACAGTGCAAGCCTGACACAAGCCAGGACAGCATCAGCTATTCTGAGGCTTTGTTTATTTTATGCGGCAATGGAAACATCCTAAACCCGAAGAACAATATACAAAACAAAAATTGTCTCACGGGAAAGGAACTTTTGGATTTGCAAAAAAGCATAAGAAAAATGAAAGCCGAAGAAGATCGGAAGAAAAAGCAATTTACTTTTCCAAAAGCAATTTCGCAATCTTGCTTGAATCCGTGTCGATTTTAAGGTTCGCGAAATTTTCCGCCATTCGCTCGTCGAAATTTTCGTCTTCCAAAATTTCCTCGATTTTGTCGTAAATCGCGCCGGGCTTTTGGATAAAATATCCCACCTTGTTGCGAACGGCAAAGCGCATGTTGCCAAGTTCCTGATTGTGAATGTAGCGCGAAATTATGACAGGCTTTTTGCACGAAAGCACTTCGAGAAGCGTTGCGGGACCCGCCTTCATCACAACGCAATCGGAAAGCTTTATCAGCTCATCCAAAAAATTCACGAAGCCGAAAACGTGCAAATCAAGCTTCGGATAGATTTTCGAAAAACCTTCGAGGTAAGTTTTTTTCGCAAGGTCTTTTCCGCAGACGATTGCGATCGCGAATTTCGCACGACGCGCCACGCACTTTGTGATGATTTCCACCGCGCCGGGAATGCCGTCCCCACCCCCGACGAGCAGAACGACTTTTTTGTCCTGCGCAAAGCCGTGCTTTTTCCGAAGAGATGCGATGTCGTCCTTGTCAAAAGGAATCGTGTATTTTTCGCCGAGCACGAACGGCACGATGGTGATTTGCTTTTCAGGAATTTTTTGCGTGAGCGCGAATTGCTTCGCCTCTTCTGAATAGACGAAATAGTCAAGCCGCCTGTCCCAAAACCACGCCGCGTGCACCGTGAAAGGATCTGTCACCATCACGGTGAGATTGATTTTTTTCCTGCTGCGCAAAATCGCGGACTTCGCAAAAGTGGAAAGCGCGAAATGAAACGAAACTATGTCTGTGGGATTCTCGCGCTCGATGACTTTTTCCAAATAGCGCGTCGTGTGGCTCCGCAAAAGCGCGACGAAAAATGTGGGCAAGATTCGATACATCGAAAGGTCGTAAACGAGCGAAAACGCGCCGCGCAAAACGTTCGTGGCGACAAAATATCCATGCTCGAACATCGCCTTGCCGAAAAAATTTTTCCTGTCGAAGCCGTTCACCATCACGATTTCAGAATCGGGATTTTGCTTCAAAATTTGTTCCTTCAAAACTCGCGCCGTGGAAATGTGTCCCGCGCCGGTCGTGAGATATAGAAATAAAAATTTTCGCCTTGTGCGCTTGGCAAGCTCTTTTTCTTCCGCCATAAAACTTTTCCAAATATTTTTATAAGTGATTATAGCAAATATTTTTAATAAAAGCAATAGATTTGGCGATTCTTGAGTGCGGCTTGCGACCTAGCATCAGCGGGAGCGGAAAGTTATGTTCCTCTTAGATACTAAAAAGCATGGACTGCCCGAACACAACACTTACGGTGCTTATTGTCAAAGACCCCATGACCACTGCCGAACCACATTCTAAATGCAGGTCCACCAACAAAGTGCGTTGACGACCAATACCAACATTTCATCGAAATTTCATCTATATTTTTCAAGTTATTGTAAATCAAATTCAGCTCATCCTCTGTAGGCAAGTACCAGTCATCGTACCCACCGCCACGGTAATCATAGCATAGTTCAAACGCCTTGCCCCATGTCGCTCTTCCAAGTAGATCGCTCACTTCATAGGACTTGTTTCCCTCAATGTGGAACACAATTCCGCCGCCTGGACCTTTGTCGCCGATTTTCAACGAAGCCCCACGACTAGGTTCATTACGAAATTTCCTAAACGTCCGAATATGTCATCAAGAGAATTGAACTCCTCGCGCACGGAGGAAACAACCTTCGCGTTCTTTGCGTCGATAATTGACGAAAAAAGATAAAGCTTGTTTCCGAGCCTGATAATCTTACCGCGTGAAATCAGCTGCGCGTTCAGTGCCTCGCCGAGCATCACCGTCTTGCTGCTGTCCGACAAGTCGCTTGCCTGAAAATTCATATCCTTGATGATTTTGTCGAATTCCATGCGACCAAGCACGGAAACTTTTCCCGTGGAAACGAGTTCCGTGATGAAAAGTTCCGTAATTGCATCCGCTTCCTCCTGCGTCACGGCGTTCCCCGTAATGTCGAACGTCGCCACCACGACGACTTTATACTCCCGTGCAAGAACAATATTCATTTCTTTCATATCCATCAGTATATATTCTCCTTAAGTCCATTCCATATCGTCATGGACTGCATACATGAGCGCAGGTAAAGCGCTGCCAACGACAGCGCAAAAAAGCCCTACGAAAATCGAAAAACTACAATGACAATAAGCAAAATGACCGTTATAAGAATTCCGACCACAACTCGCGCGGCCGTTTGCCCTGCCGAATGATGAACCGTTTCATAATGCTCTGTGATTATATTGCCGTCCTCATCTTTTTTCGTGACAGTCGTTTCCGATTTGTTTTTCTTAAACGCCATGACAAAGATGACTATGACACCAAATGTAACTAAAATTGCAACCATAAAAAACTCCTTGTTTATTAATATTTTTACAGCAATGCTGCGCAAGCCTACGACTCGCTACCTAATTTTTGTATGCAACAAAACTCGCGTATTCTCGGAGAACGCCAAGACCGAGGCGAGGGCAAGCAAAAAAATTATGATTCTTGCTTTCATTTTGTCCCTCCAAGAGTATTACTGTTTTCCTTGTTTCGTTTCTCATGATTTTCCCATGCTATGTCAGGAGTTTTTTCAAATTTTACGGAATCTCTGCTTCCATCTATGGTGAAGTCCCCCTCTACAATCGGAGCAGATTTAAACAATTCTCTAAATACATGTGTGCGACCGCTCAAGGAATCTGTGCATACGACAGCCAATTCAAACGCATTGTATTTTCTATCCTTGCAATAATCATCAAGATTTTCATACGTAAGCGGTCTATAAACAAAACCAATAATATAACTAGGATTTAACATCCGCTTTATCCATAAAAGCAATCTTGGAACATATCTTGACAAAACTTTCACATTGCAAACGCAACCTATTGTGTTGCGATGTTCGGTAAGTTTCCCGTCGGAATTGATTACATACTTTATGCCCATCAAACTGACATCAAAGTTATAGAATTCCATAAACAATGATTTGTTAGTGATTTTGAATTTCCATGCGACTTCTCCATGTTCTGTATACTTGCTTTTATTGACACCGCGAGCTATCACTCTAGATATGACAATCCGTTTCTTTCGCAAGAATAACAATAGAAGAACAAAAGAAATCAATGAGCCACTAAGTCCTGACAATACATCCAGCCAAAAACTTGGTATGGCTTCTAATATCATTTTGCATTTTTCAATCATTCAAATACCTCCTCATTGCCTTGTTGCATTTTCGCGTCTACCGCCTCGAGCAACTTTTCCACATCTATCGCTCTATTCAATATCGCATAGCCGAGCGCGGTCCAACCATAATTGGTCTTCGCGTTCACATCCGCACCTGCCTCCATGAGCACCTTCGCTACGTCCGTCGCATTCTCCTTTGCCGCAAACATGAGCGCTGTATTGCCGTTATCATCCTTCGCGTTCACGTCCGCACCTGCCATTATGAGTTCCTTTGCAACATTCGACGCATTCTTCTCTGCCGCAAGCATGAGCGCAGTATTGCCGTTCTTACCACTTGCGTTCACGTCCGCGCCTGTCTCTATGAGCCGGCTCACAAGATCACTCCTGTCCAGATAGACAACAGAGAAAAAATCTATCTCTGCGCCTGCTTCTATGAGCAACCTCGCTGCATCCACCGCGTTATTCTCTGCCGCTGCCATGAGCGCGGTATAGTCGCCGTTCTTCGCGTTCACGTCCGCACCAGCTTTTATAAGCAACTTCGCTGCATCTACCGCGTTATTTTTTGCCGCAAGCGTGAGCGCAGTATTACCCAAACTATCCTTCGCGTTCACATCCGCGCCTGCTTCTATGAGCATCTTCACAACGTCCGTC
>CAMWWZ010000037.1 GCA_947178095.1 uncultured Treponema sp. | reverse complement strand
GTTATCGTCCCGCGCTCACTTTGCAAGACGAAAAAATTGCGGGCGGACTTTTAGATTTTCGCGGGCAAAAAGAAATTCCTTGCGTCGTCGTTCCTGATATTCATGCGCGCGCGAATTTTATTTTCAACATTTTGAATTTCATTTTGCCAAAAAAAATCTCAGGGCTTCAAAATGACATTCGCATTGCGGACGCTTTGGACAAAAACGAAGTGCGCGTCGTGCTCGTGGGCGACTTGCTTCATTCCGAGGCGCAGAATTACGAACGCTGGCTTTTGGCTTATGATGAATTTTAGCGCGGTGATTTTGCTGGCAAGGCGATGAAAAGCGAAATGCGCGAAGGGCTTGCGGCGCAAATGGCGGTGATGGAATGCAAATGTCGCTGGCAAGAAAATTTTCATTGCCTAAAAGGAAATCACGAAAATATCAAAAATGAAAATGGCGGCGGAAATTTTTCGTTCAGGAAATTTGCGCAGGAAGGCGAAATGGTGATGCGCTTCATGCAAGCGTATTATGGCGACGAAGTTTTGAATGCGATTTATGATTTTGAAAAATCTTTGCCGCTTGCTTTTTGCACCGACAATTTGTTTGTTTCGCATGCCGAGCCGCTCGAGCCTTTGGACGAAGAAACCGTGATAAACGCGCCGCTTTTTGACGAAGCGATTTTGGCTTTGACGTGGACTGCAAACGACGAGGCGAGTTCGGGCAGCGTGAAAAAAATGCTGAAGGCTTTTTGCAGACCGAAGGACAAAAGCGTTCATCCAATTTACATCGGCGGGCATCGTCCTGTAAAAGGCAAATTCAATTTGCGGCAAAATGGCTGCTATGTGCAATTGCACAATCCGCTCGAACAGAATATTGCGATTGTTCGCGCCGACCAAACGTTCGATTGCAAAACGCAAATTGTTTCGGTCGAGCAAAAAAACTTCGCTTCCGTAAGGGGCTTCAAAAAAAATATAATCAAAACTTGACAAAAATTATGTCAACTTTTGTGGGAGGAAAATTATGGCGGAAATTCCGCAGACAATCGGCAAGTACAAAATTCAAGAACAAATCGCGCAAGGCGGAATGGGCGCAATTTACAAATCGGTGCATCCCGAATTGAAGCGCGCGATCATCATCAAAAAAATGACGATGCGAGGAAACGCGCTCGCCCGCGAACAATTTTTAAAAGAAGCGCAAATTTTGCTTGACATGCAAAGTCCTTACATCGTGCATTTGTTCGACTATTTTTCCGAAGGCGGCTATCGCTACATCGTGGAAGAATTCGTGGAAGGGCTTGCGCTCGACAAATTGATAAAAAAGCAAGTCGCGCTTTCTCCGCAAGTTGCGATGCTGATTTTGCAAGACGCTTGCTTTGGACTGCGATTTGCGCATAACAAAAAAATCGTGCACCGGGACATCAAGCCCGGAAATATTCTCATTTCCAAACGCGGCGAAATCAAAATTACGGATTTTGGAATTGCGAGCGACAGCAGCGACGACGAAAAAGAAAAAGGCGTTATGCTTGGCACTCCGAGCTATATGCCGCCCGAACAGTTCAAAAATACGAGCGCGGTTGACCAACGCGCGGACATCTACGCGCTCGGCGTGATGCTTTACGAAATGCTTACTGGAACGAAACCTTACACTGCGAACACTCCCGACGAAATGTACGAAAAGGCAAGGAAAGGAAAATACATTTCGCCAAGAAAAATCAATAAAGACATTCCGCACGAAATCGAGCGGCTCATCAAAAAAATGATGAAGCCAAAAGCCACTCGCCGTTTTAAAAGCGTCGAGCCGATAATCCGCATCGTAAAAAAATATCTCAAAAATTACGACACGCACGCGATCCGAGTGGAAGTGGCAAAAATGATAATTTCCACAAAGCCGCTCAAGGAAACACAATTTAAAAAACGCCGCGACATTTGGAAAACAATTTTCGTCGCATTGGTCGCAACGGGAATTTTGTGTTTCGGCGGATATTATCTTTGGAACGCGGGTTTCATTCACAAAACAATTTTGCGCAATTGGTACACGCCAGTTTCGATTTCAATGAAACTTCCGCAAAGCACCGCGCCCGCAAGCGACATAAAAGCGCGCGCGATTTTTTTCACGAACGGAAACAAAATTGATCAGGTGGAAAATTCCGAGCGACTTTTCGAAGAAGGCGCGATCGCAAAAAAAGGCGTTGCTTCCGAGCGGCTCGGTTCAAAGGAACGCAGTTACAAGATAAAGCCTGTTTTCCTAAAGCCCGGAATGTATCGTGCGAAAGTCGTGGTCGGCTCTTACGTTTGGTGGGAAAATTTCGAAGTTACGCGCGATGAAAAAATTTTGGACATAAATCTGCACGCGAACGAAAGCCGCCCGATTACAATTTCAATGTCAGCATTCGACGGCAAGACCGGCGAGGACATCACGAGCAAAACAAGATTCACGGTTTTGTACGGCGGCAGCTGGGTTGCGCTCAACAAAGTTCCGCGCGAAAAATTCAATTCGGCTGCGGTGTGGAAATTCAAAGCAAGCCTTGAAGGATACGAGGACGAAATTTATTCCCTTTTGATTGACTGGTATCAAGACACGGTGTCAATCCGCGCGGAATTGTTTCCAGCGGAAAAATAGTTCCTTAGAAATTGAACTTTTGAAAAACTTCAGATTTTCAAAAGTTCAATTTCATCCGCGTTAAGCAACTTGTTGCGACGCGGATAGTTCAATAAGCGAGTTTTCGCAGAAAACTCGGCATTAAAATTGATGACGCTTAGTTAGTCATCAATTTTAATTGTTTGCGTGAATTTTAATGCCGAGTTTTTTCGGAATTTAATTCACGACATTCGTCGGATTTCCAGCCAAAAAATTTTTTACGTTTTCAACTGCGATTTGCAAGAGCCGCGAACGAGTTTCTTTTGCCGCCCAAGCCACGTGCGGAGTGATGACGCAATTCGGTGCGCCAAAAAGCGGGCATTCCCGCGACATCGGCTCTTCGCACAAAACGTCCGCCGCAAAGCCCGCAAGTTTTTTCGAATCGAGCGCGTTTCGGACGGCCGCTTCGTCAACAAGCGCGCCGCGCGCCGTGTTTATCAAAATCGCGCCGTCTTGCATTTTTGCGAGCGCGTCGGCATTTATGATTTCGCGCGTTTCTTCGGTTAGAGGACAGTGCAAGGAAATGATTTGGCTTTGCGCAAAAAGTTCGTCCTTTGATACAGCTCGAACTTTTTCGCTTGGCTTCGCACAATTTGAATTGAACGAATCAATTTTTTGTTGTGAGCGAGTTTGCACCAAAACTTTCATTCCGAATGAAATTGCGATTTTCGCCACGCGCTGCCCGATGCTTCCGAAACCGACGATGCCAAAAGTTTTTCCGAAAATTTCTGTGAGCGGATGCGTCCAATAGCAAAAATCTTTGCTCGCGCACCAATCGCCATTTTGCACCGAAAGATTGTGCTCGTGAATTCCGTTCGTCAATTCAAAAAGCAACGCGAAGGTCGCTTGCGCCACCGCCATCGTGCTGTACGAAGGAATGTTCGTAACCGTGATGCCGAATTCCCGCGCAGCATTTATGTCGATGACATTGTAGCCCGTCGCAAACACGCCGATGTATTTCAAGTTTTTGCATTGCGAAAGAATTTCTTTTGAAAGCACGACTTTGTTCAAAAAAACTATGTCGGCATCTTTTATTCGCTGCAAAACTAATTCGGGTGGAGTGCGCTCGAAAATTTCAAGCGTGCCGAATTGTCGAAAAATGTCATAATTCAAATCGCCAGGATTGAGCGCGTGTCCGTCAAGAATAACAAGTTTCATAATAATAGTATAAAATAATGTGATGATAAAATCAACATACTTCGACGCAAAGCTTGAATCCGAATCCGCGCCGCAAGAATTAAGCGAATATTTTTTCGTTATGTCAACAAAGCAAAATTCATTTCACTCAGGATATTTCAAATGCGCTTCGTCAATCTTGTCGAGGGTATTTTTCAAATAACGCGCCGCAAGCCAATTCGCCATTGCAAGATTTTGGTCAAGGTAATTCCCGCAATCACGAGCGGCGGCTCCCGGAATTTCACCTTTGTATTGCGCGATGAACTCGAACATTTTTTTTACAAGCGGCGCAATTTGCACGGAATCCAAATCCCCGAACATCACAAGATAAAATCCGGTGCGGCAGCCCATCGGCCCGAAGTACACGACGCTTTCTTTCCATTGCAAATCGTTGCGCAAAAAAGTCGCGCCCAAATGTTCAATGGTATGAATTTCAGCGGTGTTCATAACGGGCTCGCGGTTCGGAGCGGTCATTCGCAAATCGAATGTCGTTACAGTAACGCCGTCTTTTTTATCTTTGCGCGAAACGTAAACACCAGGCTCAAGCGTCAAATGGTTCACTGTAAAAGAAGCGATTTTTTCCATAATAATTCTTCTCCAAAAATAAAAATTTTCTAGCGCACTTTTTTAATTGTTAAAAATTCGCAAGTGTTTAAAATTGGCGCGACAATTTTAACTTCGAGTTTATTTCAGAAAATCGAAAGCGTTTTTTCTATTCTTGCGATTGCGCGTTCTTTTCCCAAAATCAAAATCGAGCCGATGAGCGGCGGACTTATGCGGCTTCCCGTGGCAGCCATTCGAATTGGCATCATAAAGTCGCCGAGTTTTATTCCCATTTCTTCGGCGTGCTTTTTCGCGCGTTCTTCGGCTTCTTCATGGGAAAGATTGAAAATTTCTTCCACAAAAATTTTCGCACGCTTGAGCACTTCGCGCGTTTTCGCTTCGTCGAGTTTTTTGGGAATGATTTCGGCTTTCGGCGGAACGGAAGGTTCGGTGAACAAAAAGCGCACCATTTCCGCAGCGTCCGTCAAATATTTCAAGCGTTCCTTTATGAGCGGCATCAATTTCATCAGCGCGGCCTTTACTTCCTGGCTCGTCATTTTCATCGAAGAATCAACGCAGAACGGCTCGCCATTTTCTGAAAGCGCGATGCCAGAATATTCAGGACCGACTTTCGGCTTGGGCTGCGGATTTTCGGGATTTATTTCCAAAGCCGCGTCTCCCGTTCCTGTGATGAAAGGCAAAGTCCATTCGTACAATTCCTCGTCGCTCAAAAGACGAATGTACGCGCCGTTGTAATATTCCAATTTTTTGTAGTCGAATACGGCCGGAGCCTTGTTCAAATGTTCCAGCTTGAACGCCGCCGCCAACTCAGGAAGCGAATAGAATTCCTTGCCTTCTTCGTAAGAGCAGCCGAGCATCGCGACATAATTTACGATTGCTTGCGGCAAATATCCGCGCGCGCGGAATTCGTTCAAAGAAGTTGAGCCGTGGCGTTTCGAAAGTTTTTTTCCGTCCGAGCCGTTCACCATCGGAAGGTGGCAGAATTCGGGATGCTCCCATCCGAACGCGCGATACATCTGCACATGAAGCGGCGTGGAAGGAATCCATTCTTGAGCGCGCATCACGTGGCTTATTTTCATAAAATGATCGTCAACGATATTCGCCAAATGATACGTGGGAAATCCGTCGCTTTTCAAAAGAACTGGATCGGGCGAAATGTCTTCGTTTTTCCAAATTATGTCGCCGAGCAAATGGTCGTGGAATTTCGTCTCGCCTTCGAGCGGAACTTTCAGGCGAATCACATGCGGCTTTCCAGCGTCCAAATTGGCTTTGATTTCTTCCGCAGTGAGATGCCGGCAATTGCGATCGTATCCCGGAGCCATTTTGTTTTCAGTCTGAATTTTTCGGATTCGCTCAAGGCGTTCCGCGTCGCAAAAGCAATAGTACGCCTCGCCTTTTTGGACAAGTTCTTCGGCATATTTTTTGTAAAGTTCGAAACGCTCGCTTTGAACATAAGGACCATACTCGCCGCCTTTTTCGCCGCCTTCGTCCCATTCAATTCCAAGCCAACTCATCGTGTCATAAAGATTCTTGACATATTCTTCGCCGTAGCGCGTGCGATCCGTATCTTCAAGGCGCAGAATAAATTTTCCGCCCATGGACTTTGCAAAAAGGTAATTGAAAAGCGCAGTGCGCACGCCTCCGATGTGCTGCATTCCAGTCGGCGATGGCGCGTATCTCACTCGAACTTCGTTTGACATAATGTTCTCCAAAGAAAAATGTGAAAAATATTCTATCAAATTATTGCAAAAAATGCAACAATTAAGCATTGCTGATTTTAATGCCGAGTTTTTTTGATTCGAAAAAATCGCAAGCAAACAAAATGCACGCTCACAAATCGAAATTCGCTGGCTTGAAAATTTTCGCGCGCTTCGATAAAATGTTCCTATGATTGGAATTGTAGATTACAACGCTGGCAACATAAAAAGCGTGGAGCGCGCGCTTGACTTTTTGGGCGCGTCTTACATTCGCTCGAAAAATCCGGCAGAACTGAAAAATGCTGATAAAATAATTTTTCCTGGCGATGGCGACGCAGCCTACGCGATGAAACAATTGCGCGAACTTGGTTTGGATAAATTTTTGCATGAAACGGCGGAATGCAATATACCCATACTGGGTATATGTATCGGCGCACAAATAATTTTTGATTTCAGCGAAGAAGGAAATACGGAATGCCTCGGCCTGATTCCAGGCACGATTCGGCATTTTTCAAATTTGCAAAACGAACAAATTGCGAACGCCGAAAATTCCGCGCTGAAAATTCCGCACATGGGCTGGAACAATGTTCGCTATGAAAACGGCGCATGCGCAATTTTGGACGGCGTTCCCGAAAACAGCGATTTTTATTTTGTGCATTCATACGTAATTCAGCCGAAAGAAAAAAGCGTTGTGAAAGGCTTCGCGGAATACGGAGTGAAAGTTCCAGCGGTCGTTCAAAGCGGAAATATTTTCGCATGCCAATTTCATCCCGAAAAATCTGGCGAAGCGGGATTGAAGATTTTGCGGAATTTTTTGGAGATTTGAAATGTTAAAAAAACGAATCATAGTTTGCCTTGACGTGAAGGACGGGCGCACGACGAAAGGCGTGAAATTCCAAAACAACTTGGACATTGGCAATCCCGTGGAAATGGCCGCGCAATATTACACGCAAGGCGTTGACGAACTTGTGTTCTACGACATCATGGCTTCGGCGCGGGGAAGAGGTCCGATACTCGAACTGATTTCAAAAGTTGCAAGCCAAGTCTTCATTCCGTTTTGCGTGGGCGGCGGAATCGGCACAATCGATGAAATCCGCTCGACAATTCTTGCGGGCGCGGAAAAAGTTTCGCTCAATTCTCAGGCAGTAAAAAATCCCGCGCTCATAAGCGAAGGCGCGCGCGTTTTCGGAAACCAATGCATCGTCTTGGGAATGGACGCGGCTCGAGACGAATCAATGCCGAGCGGCTACCGAGTTTTCATAAACGGCGGCCGCACAAAAACGGAACTCGACGCGCTCGAATGGGCGAAAAAAGCCGTTTCGCTTGGCGCGGGCGAAATCGTGCTTAATTCGATTGACGCGGATGGCACAAAATCAGGCTACGAAATTCCGCTTACAAAAATGATCGCGCAAAACGTCGCCGTTCCAGTGATTGCTTCGGGAGGGGGCGGCACAGTCGAACACATGGCTCAAGTTTTGACAGAAGGACGCGCGGATGCCGCGCTCATCGCGACAATGGTTCATTCGGGACAATACACTTTGCAGGGAATAAAAAAAGATTTGGCAAAAGCGGGCGTTCCCGTGCGAATCTAATTTTTGGAAATTTCCAAAAGCTGGAATTTCATTCTGCAAAATAAGTCGCGCGGCTCGTTTCGGTTTCAAAAACATCGACCGAATGCAAATACGCGCCGCCGTTTTTTTTGTCCAAAGAAATTCCTTCCGCGTTCAATTCGGCGGAAAGTTTTTCATGAATGAAAAACGCGATTCGTTCCGCGCTGGGATTTTGATCGAAAAATTCGATGTCGTTCAAATTCGTGTGATCAAGCGCGGCGCAAATTTTTTTCAAGGCGGATTTGAGTTTGGAAAAATCCAAAAGCATTCCGCCGTCGTTCAAATTTTTTCCCCTGACATGCGCGAAAACTTTGTAATTGTGTCCATGCAAATTTTCGCACTTGCCATTGTAATCGCGCAAAAAATGCGCCGCAGAAAAATCAGCTTCAACCCGAACTTCGTACATAAAATCATCGTAGCACAAATCGAATTTTTTTGCTATAATAATTTTATGAAAATAAAAAATCTTGTTTTGACGACAATTCTTTTTTCTTTGGCTGCTAGCGCGAAAAGCCAAACGAAAGCCGTGAACGCGCCGTTTTCCAAAGGCGTGAATTTTTCTGATTGGCTCGAAAGGCCGCATGCCGGACTTGTGCAAAAAAATTTTTTCTGCGAACAGGATTTCAAGGACGTGCGCGAATTGGGATGCGACGCGATTCGCCTACCTGTTCATTTTGAAAATTTTTCGAGCGGAGCTGGCGAATACAAAATCGATCCGTACATTTTTTCGATTTTGGACAACGCCGTAAAATGGGCGGCGGAACAAAAAATTTTTTTGATTTTGGACAATCATTCTTGGAGTCCTGCCGAAAACACTGCGAAAGATATCGAAAAACGATTGCTCAAAATTTGGTCGCAAATCGCCGAACGTTACAAGGACAGCGGAAAATATCTCGCCTACGAAATTCTGAACGAGCCGCACGGAATCGAAAATGCAAAATGGGGAAAAATTCAACAAAATGTAATCAAAGCGATTCGCGCAATTGACAAAACGCACGCAATCGTAGTCGGCGGCGCGGATTGGAATTCGGTCGAATCTTTGCTCGCGCTTCCGAAATTTCAAGATGAAAATTTAATTTACACTTTTCATTATTATGAGCCGATGATGTTCACGCATCAAGGCGCGGATTGGTCGGAAGGATTGGGACGAATAAAAGGCGTTCCGTTTCCATATGCGAAAGAAAAAATTCCGCCGAAGCCGAAAAATCCCAGTGCCTCCGAAAATTGGTATTACGAAAATTATGAAAAAGTTTCCAGCCCAAAATCAATGGCCGCACCGTTTGAAAAATTGGCGAAATTTTCCGTGGAACGAAACGCGCCTGTTTGGTGCGGCGAATTCGGCGTGTTTATGAATTTCACTTCGCACGAAGATCGCATGAAATGGTATGAAATCGTCGCGGAATATTTGGACGACGCGAACATCGCGCGCACCAATTGGGATTATCGAAATTCGTTCGGGCTTTTCAAAAAAGGAAGCGGCGAATTTTTTCCCGATGATTTGGACGAAGAAATTCTGCGAAGTTTAAAATATGACATTCCGAAAAAAACTGCGCAAAATCTTTCTTGGTACGAGCGCGCGAAAAAAAGCGGCGATTTTTCGATTTATGAAAATTCGTTTGCGCAAGGATTGCGCGCGCGAACTTGGTTTGACGGCGATGAAAAATCTTGCCATTTTGAAAAGCAAGATTCTCGCGGCGAAAATTTCGTCGAGTTTGGAAAACTCAAAACTTACAATGGACTTTATATTGATTTTTTGGGCGACGCGGATTTTTCAAACGAACGCGCGCAAGATTATTTTCTTGAATTCGAAGCGAGCACAAAACAAGACGGCGTGAAGATTCAAGTTTATTTTGAGAACGGAAAACGCTCGCAAGAAAAATGGCGATGCGCCGCAAATGTGACGAGCAAGATTTTGCCTCCAGATGGCGAATGGCACAAAGTGAAAATTCCTTTGAAAGATTTTCAAGACATCGGCGCGTGGAACGACGAAAAAAAACAATGGATTTCTTCGCGCGGACTTTTCGATTGGAGCGACATTCTGCAAATCGCGTTCAGCAACGAAGGCGCGAAAATTACAAAAGGAATTCGATTCAAGGAAATCCGGCTTTCAAAATAAATTTCTTCTTGTACAAATTCGGCGATTGCGCTATAATGAATTATGCAAAAAAAACTGTCTTCGCTTTTGGATTTGTTCGAACACGAGGCGGTGGCCGCAGACGGCACGACTCCGCTTGACGGCTCGGTGATTGGAGCAACTCCAATCGAAGGGCTTGCGTTCGATTCGCGCGAAGTAAAAGAAAATTTTTTGTTTTTCGCATTGCCGGGAATTCATCAAAACGGAAATAAATTCATCGCCTCGGCAATCGACTTGGGCGCAAGCGTCATAATTTATCAGGGCGAACTTTCCAAAGATGAAAGCGCGCAAATCGCAAAATCAATTGTCTGCCGCTCGCTTGAAAATATCGGCAATCCGCAAAAAAAAGTTTCCGACATCGTGATGCCGGTTTTTCTTAAAGTCGAAGATTGCAGGCAAGTGATGCCGATTGTTGCCGCGGATTTTTTCGACAATCCTTCAAAAAAACTCATCGTCATCGGCGTTACGGGCACTGAAGGAAAATCTTCCACAGTTTCATTCATTTGGCAGCTTTTGCGCTTGATGGGAAAAAAAGCGGGCTTCGTTTCCACCGTTGAATATTCGATTGGAGAAGGCGCGCTCGCAAATCCGCAGCACACGACCACGCCCGAAAGTCCGATAATCCAGCGGCATCTTTTCGACATGGTTCAAGAAGGCTGCGAATATGCCGTGCTCGAATGTTCGAGCCACGGGCTTTCAAAAAAACTCGGGCGGCTTTCGAATGTTTTTTTTGACATTGCGGTTTTTATGAACGTTACGCTCGAGCATTTGGAATTCCACAAAACTTTCGAACAATATCGCAGCGACAAGTCGAATCTTTTTCGCGCGCTTGACGAGCACAATCATAAAAAAATTTTGAACAATGTGGAAGTTCAAGCCGAATCTTTCGCAGTCGTGAATTTGGAAGACGCGAACGCAAAATATTTTTGCGAGGCGACGACGAAAAAAGTTTACGGCTTCACTTCGCTCGGCAAGGCGGGACGCGCGGCGACAAGCACGTCAAACATTCCGCTTCCTGAAATTCCTGAAAACGTCGAATTCCTCACGGCGCAAAATATCAGCGCGAACGAAAATTCGCTTTCGTTTGAAATTGACGTTCCAAAAAATTTTGCAAAAGACGAAAATACTTTTTTTGTGAAAACAAAATTGAACGGCGCGTTCAATGCGTACAACATCATGGCTTCGCTCATTGTCGTGAGCAAGTCAGCTTCAATTCCAATTGAAGATTTGCTTCAAAAATCAACGTCGTTGATTCCGGTGGCAGGAAGAATGACGCGAATAGATTGCGGTCAGCCTTTCGAAGTGATCGCGGATTACGCGCACACGCCTTCAAGTTTCGAAGTGATTTTTCCGCCGTTGCGCGCGCGTTGCAAAGGAAAAATAATCGCGTTGTTCGGAAGCGGCGGCGAGCGCGACGTTACAAAGCGGCCGTTGCAAGGCGAAGTGGCGGCAAAATATTGCAACACGATAATTTTGTGCGACGAAGATCCGCGCGGCGAGGATTCGCAAAAAATCTGCATGGACATCGCGAACGGCGCAATCAAAGCCGGAATGTCGCTGAACGAAAATTTGCTGATTATTACAGAGCGGCCAAAAGCGATTCGCAAGGCGTTCAGCATGGCAAAGGCGGGCGACATAGTTTTGCTTTTGGGCAAAGGTCACGAAAACACAATCATCTACAAAGATTTCGTAATGCCATACGACGAAGTTTCCGAGGCAAAAAAAGCGTTGACGGAATTGGGTTATGAAAGTTGAAATTAAGGGAGGTATAAAATGAACATAGCTATTTTGTTTGGAGGAAAATCTGGCGAGCACGAAGTTTCTTTGATTTCCGCAAGTTCTGTCGTTCGGAATATCGATTCGAAGAAATTCAAAATCTTGCCAATTGGAATTTCCAAAAGCGGCGTTTGGTTTTTGCAAAGCGATGAAGAATTGGAGCGAGTGCGTTCCGATGAAAAAAATTCTTTCAATATAATTGAAGATGAAAAAAATCTCGTGAGCGTAATTCCCGGGCGCGGAAAAAATTCTTTTTGCGTCGGCGGCAAATCGCTTGAAATTGACGCGGTTTTTCCTTGCGTGCACGGAACGAATTGCGAAGACGGAATTCTGCAAGGCTTGCTCGAAACCGCCAACATTCCTTACGTTGGATGTTCGGTGGCGGCGAGCGCGCTCACGATGGACAAAGAAAAGACAAAGCAAGTTTGGCAAAACGCCGGACTTCCTGTCGTGCCTTATGTTTGCGTTCGGCGCGCGGATTTGAACGACGGCGCGACATTCAAAAAAATTATCGATGGCGCGATTTCGCAATTCGGATTTCCGCTTTTCGTAAAACCTTGCAACGCAGGATCCTCCGTGGGCGCGGCAAAAGCCACGAACTCGCAGGAACTTTCCGCCGCGCTCGACGAAGCGTTTTTGTGGGACAACAAAGTCTTGATTGAAAAATCAATCGACGCGCGCGAAATCGAATGCAGCGTCACTGGAAACGCGACAATTCAAAATGAAAAAAGCCAGTGCGGAAAAGTTGCCGCATATATTCCGGGCGAGATTCTTCCCAATCACGATTTTTATGATTACGACGCGAAATACACCGATCCTGACGGCGCGATTTTGAAAATTCCTGCGATGCTCGAAAATGCGCAAATCGAAAAAGTGCGCGCGCTCGCGCAAACGGCTTACAAAATTTTGGATTGCTCAGGGCTTTCCCGCGTGGACTTTTTCATCGACAAAAATTCTGGCGAACTTTTTTTGAACGAAATCAACACGATTCCAGGCTTCACTTCGATCAGCATGTTTTCGAAAATGTGCGAAGCAGGGGGATTAAATTACGGAGAATTGATTACGCTTTTGATTGAAGAGGCCCTGGAAGTTTTCGAGCAGAAAAAATCGCTTTTGACTTCGCGCTGAAACTAGGAGAAATTATGACGTTCACTTATCCGAAAGGCTGTTGCTTTAATTCGCTTGACGAAATAAAAGGAAAACGCATCACCGTGATGGGGCTTGGACTGAACGGCGGTGGCGAAGCGGCTGTGCGATTTTTGCTCAAGCATGGCGCGGAAGTTCTTGTCACGGACATGAAAACTGAAGAGCAGTTAAAGCCTACGCTCAATTCAATTGCTTACGATTCTTCGCTCGATAAGTCGCGCCTCACTTATGTTTTGGGCGAACATCGCAAAGAAGATTTTCGCAATGCCGATTGCGTCATAAAAAATCCCGGGGTGAAAATTCAAGGCAATCCTTTTCTTGCCGAAGCGCGCGCGATTGAAACGGACATAAGCCTTTTTTTGCGTTTTACAAAATCGCCGATTATTGCGATTACTGGAAGCAAGGGAAAATCTTCCACCGTGAGCGCAATTCAATACGGCCTTAAAAAATGCGGCTTCAATTCTTTTTTGGGCGGAAACATCACGGTAAGTCCGCTCACTTTTTGGGAGCAGACGAACGAATCGACTCCCGTGATTTTGGAACTTTCAAGCTGGCAGCTCGCCGATTTGCGAGGGAGGGGAATTCTAAAACCGAAAATCGCGCTCATCACGAAAATCGTTCCGGACCATCAAAATTGGTATGCGAACATGGGTGAATACATCGCGGACAAGCGCCTCATTTATGCCGACCAAGACGAAAATGATTTTTTGATTTGCGACGCGGATTCGGATGAAATCGGAACTGGACCTGCCGAAGGTGGCACTTGGGGCGACTTGTTCGCAAAGGAAAGTCGCGCAAAAGTTTTGCGCTACAGTCAAGATAAACTCGAAGATTCTCAATACGGCGTGTGGCTTGAATTCGACGAGCAAGAAAATTTGTGCGCGCTCGCACGAATTCCAAACAAACCTTTCGATACAAAAATTTTGGGAAGCGTGAATGTGCCCGGCCGCCACATGAGGCAAAATGTGATGAACGCGGCACTAGTGCTTTATTTGATGGGATGCGATGCCGAAAAAATTCAAAGCGTTCTCGGCGAATGGAACGGCATTCCGCATCGTCTGCAATATTTTCATTCTTGGAAAAATCCAGCCGCGCAAAAAACCGTGCGCTTTTACAACGACTCTTGTTCCACCGTTCCCGAAGCCGCAGCCGCCGCAAGCCAAGCGTTCGGAAAGCCAGTAATTTTTATCACGGGCGGCACGGACAAAGGGCTTGACTTTTCGGTTTTGGCCGACACGCTTGATTCGAAAAAATCGAATTCCACGCCGCTTGCTTCGCTCTACCTTTTGGCTGGAAACGGCACCGACATTCTCGCAAAACTTTTGGACGAACGCGGAGTCGCATACAAAGGACCATTCGCATCGCTGGAAGATTTGCTTGAAACGATGAAAGCAGATTTCGAAAAAGGCGAATGCGGATGCGATACAATCGTATTTTCGCCGGGCGCGACATCGTTCGGAATGTTCGCGAACGAATTTGATCGCGGAGAAAAATTCATGGAAATCGCGAAAAAAATTTTTTAGGCGAAAATTTGAAGAAGCCCACGATCTCACGATGCACAGACGAAGCCCTGCGATTAAAGGGCTTCAAAAATTTCACGCTTTTTTTTCACAGCCCGAACAACTTCCGCCGCTGCAAAATGGGCATCCTGCGTTTCCGGATTTTTTTGCGTTCCGCCTTTTTTTTATCGCGCCAAAAATTACGAACGCCGCGTAAATCACAATCAATGCACCGACGATAATATTCACAATCATAATTTTCTCCCATAAAAAAATCGAGACAACTTTCATCGCATTAAACTCAATCCGCAAAAAATTTGCAACAATCGCGCAATCAAAAACTGCGCTCAAAAATCCGCGCGAATTTCTGCACGGATTTTCAAGCATCATCATTCGACTTCGCTATTACAAAACTTTTCTCACGCCGTCACGCGGATTTTCATCGCGTCTTCTTTCGCATAAGGATTCGGGCGGAAAAGCATCACCAAAATGAACGCGAGGAAAGCAAACGCGATTACTGTTGCCGCGCCGAAAACGCCATGCACGAAAAGCATTCCCAGTTGATAAACAATCATCGTCGCAATGTAAGCGAAGACATTTTGGAATACAATCGCAAACCAAAACCATTTTCGATTTTTAAGCTCGCTCGCCATCGTCGCGATTGCGGCAAGGCAAGGCGAATCAAGCAAGTTGAACATCAAAAATGCGAACGCCGCCAAGCCTGTCGGAAACCATTCCGCAATCGCGTTGCTTACAATTTCCTCGTCTTCGCTTTCTTCTTCGTCAACTCCCGCCAAAACGCCCATCGTAGAAACAATCGCTTCTTTCGCGCTGAAACCTGAAATTACAGCCGCTGCACCTTGCCAATTTTTGTGAACGCCTTCCGCATCAGTATACGCGCCAAATCCAAGCGGCCGGAAAATATAACTCAAGCCGCCGCCGATGTAGCTCAAAATTGATTCGTCCGCATCGACAAGCGTGAATCCGCCTTCGCTCGCTTCTTGAATCAGCGTGCCGTCTTCCGCATATTCAGCCTCTTTCGAAGACGCGATTCCGTAGCTCGAAAGAAACCAAATCACAAGGCATGCGAGAAACAAAATTGTTCCTGCCTTCACCACGAAACTTTTCACGCGCTCCCAAGTGTGAAGCAAAACCGTTTTCGCTTGCGGAATGTGATATTGCGGAAGTTCCATTACGAACGGCGCGGCAGGCCCGTGAAACGCCTTCGTTTTTTTCAGCATGACTGCGGCAATCAAAACCGAAGCAATTCCGACAAGATACATGAGCGGTCCGATGAACGCGGCGCGCGCAGGATCGCCAAACGCTACGCTTCCGATTACAGTCGCCATAAGCGCGATTACAGGAAGTTTCGCGCCGCATGGAATCCAAGTCGTCGTCATAATTGTCATGCGCCGATCGTTTTCGTTTTCAATCGTGCGGCTCGCCATGATTCCAGGAATTCCGCAGCCCGAAGAAATCAAAAGCGGAATGAACGATTTCCCGCTCAAGCCGAATTTCCTGAAAAGCCTGTCCATCACGAACGCGATTCGAACCATATAGCCCACGTCTTCCAAAATCGAAAGCAGCAAAAATAAAATCGCCATTTGCGGAACAAATCCAAGCACCGCGCCCACGCCGCCAATTATTCCGTTCACCACGCAATCGACGAGGATTTCGCTTGCGCCCGCGTTCGACATCGCTTCTTCAACCCAGCCTTGAATGCCGCCGACAAAACTGTCGTTCGCCCAATCCGTTGCCATCGTGCCGACGGTCGAAACCGCTATGTAATAAACGAACCACATCACCAACAAAAATATCGGTATTCCCAAAATTCGGTTTGTAACGATGCGGTCGATTTTGTCGGAGGCCGTCATTTTCGCGCCGCTTTTCACAAGAACGCCGTCAAGCATTTTCGTGATGTATTCGTAGCGTTCATTCGTTATGATTGATTCGATGTCATCATCTTTGGACTTTTCCAATTTTTTTGAAATCGATTCCGCTTTCTCAAGCAAATCTGAATTCAAATCAAGACGATCAATCAAATTCGCATCGCGCTCCAAAAGTTTTATCGCGCTCCATCTTTTCAAATGCGCAGGAATTTTGCTAGGCAAAAGTTCCGACGCTTCGGAAATCGCCTTTTCAACTTCGGAAGAAAAACACGGCTTGCCCCCCCCAATCTGCGATTTTTTCTTGCTCGCCTCAAGCGCGGCCGCCAAAACTTCCTTCGTGCCCTTGTTGTGAAGCGCGACGGTTTTTACAATCTTGCAGCCAAGCCGTTCAGAAAGACGCGCCACGTCGATCTTGTCGCCGGACTTTTCCATCGCGTCAACCATGTTCAGCGCAAGCACGACCGGCTTTCCCAATTCCAAAATCTGAGTCGTCAAATAAAGATTGCGCTCGATGTTCGTAGCGTCAACGATGTTTATCACCGCAGCCGCTTCGTCGCTCGCCAAATAATCGCGCGAAACAATTTCCTCGCTCGTGTAAGGCGAAAGCGAATAAATTCCCGGCAAGTCCGTGACAATCACATTTTCCGCGCCACGAACCTTGCCTTCTTTTTTTTCCACCGTAACGCCCGGCCAGTTTCCAACATATTGAACCGCACCCGTGAGCGCGTTGAACATCGTGGTTTTTCCGCAATTGGGATTTCCCGCCAAAGCCAATTTTGTTTCCATTTTTAAAACTCCTATAAATTATAGTATTCCTTAAATTTTCAATCTCTTTTTCTGAAGCCCCTTGCGGAAGCGGAACGGTGCAGAGGCTAGTGCTCCAGCGGAAGCAAAATCTCGCGTTCCTCTTTCCGCCGCAAAATTTATTCGATTTCAATGCAGTCGGCATCGTCCTTGCGAACGCTCAGCTCATATCCGCGAATCGTCACTTCGACTGGGTCGCCAAGCGGCGCGACTTTCCTCACGAAAATTTCGCAACCCTTCGTAAAGCCCATGTCCATAAGACGACGTTTCAAAGCACCCTCGCCGTTCAATTTTTTGACGACAACCGCAGAGCCGACTTTCGCTTCGCGCAACGTACTCATGCAAACCTCCATAAAATTATTTTCAAATAATAAGTTATATACAACCAAAGTTTGCAAAGGCAAACTTCAACGCCAAAAAAAGTGGAAAATTTAAAAAATAAATTTTCCACAAAAAATTCCTTGTAAGCAAAAACTAGCAAACCAAAATTTTTCCAGCCATCGAACGGTCGAGCGCAATCCTCGCGCCTTTGACTTTTACAATCAAGCCGGTCGCGATTTTTTGCACCACGGAAATCGGCGCACCAACATTGAAGCCAATTTCGTTGAGACGTTGCTTCACGGCAGCATTTCCGCCAATGGACGCAACCCGAACTTCATCTCCCGCAGACGTAAACAACAACGGCATAATTTCTCCTAATTATATTAAATAAAACAAAAGGCGAAAACTCGCAAGCAAGTTTCGTTCAAAAAATTCGCCCTTGCCAATTTAAGTTATCTTAACACATTTAAAATTATTTGTCAATAATTTTTGTTACTTTTGGCTAACTTTTTTTGAAAAAATTCTCGTTTTTTCGGGAAATTTTCTATCAAAATAAAACACGATTTTTTTCATTTTTTCAAAAAAAGCACTTGACATACCCCCCCCCATTCCATTGTATAATTTCATATCCGCAAATTTTGCAATTTCATGGAACTCGCAGAATCTTTTATATATTCCTTTTTCAAATTTCATAAGGAGGAAATCATGAAAAAGAAATTGGGCGCACTCTTCGTGTCATTTGTTTTGGGCGGTGCAATTTTCGCAGAAAACTACACCAAAGGCATTGACTTGCAGTTCGGAATTCCGATTGGAGTCACTAGCATGACGAGCGACTATACTGTCGCGGCGTTTACTCAAAACATTCTTGAATTTGACGGACAAGTTAAAGTCGCCACGTATGACTGCTTTTTGTTGAACGACATGCTTGGAATCTACGCTTCGGTGGGCGTGAATTTTGGCGATCTCTATGCTCTCGAATTTATGATTGGATCTGCTTTCGGAGTGAACTTGGGCGGACTGCGTTTCCAGACTGGACTTGGATTCCATGGGGTTGTTGCACGGGACTCGTATCATTCATACAAATACGAATACCTCGTAGAATATACCGCGTTTGGAATTGCGCTCACGCCTCAGTTTAGATTTGGCGCGAGCAAGCGATGCTCATTCATTCTCGGCTGCGACCTTGCGTTCGACTTCCCGAACAAACTAACTCTGATACCAGAAAAGGGTGACGAAGTAGAAATTGAATTCGACAAAGGCTTCCGCTTCGGTGCTACTCCGTACATCGGCCTCGGCATAAATTTCTAAAAAGCATCTCGCAAAAGAACGCCGCTCATTTTGGGCGGCGTTCTTTTCGGGAAATTTTGCTCCGCACTACTCTGTGCAATTAAAATTTTTTTACAAGATTACAATCTTAATTCCTGTAATCCGCCCTTACAAACGGCTCTTCAATTCCGCGCTCCGTGATGGCTTTGTACTTATCAGGATGCCGGTATGCGTTTCCCATTACATCGCTCGCTCGATATTCGCGAAGCATCTTCATATCAATTTCTCCGATATAAATTCCTTCCTCGCCCGACGTTTCCAAAACGCACATATCTCTCACGCCCGCCTCATTCCTAATCCAGGCAACTCCGTCAAAAATGCTGGAATGCCCGTTGCAATCAGGTTGCCCGGCAGGATAATTGCAAGTGGCGACGGCGAGCATATTTTCGTAAGCGCGAGTGCGAAGCGCGGCGAGCCTGTTTATTTCCATCGGGCAAGCATTCGGAGCGAGCACCACTTCCGCGCCTTTCAACATCAAGATTCGCGCGCTTTCAGGAAACTCGCGATCAAAGCAAATCATTGAACCAATTTTCACATTTCCAATTCCAGTTTCAATATCCGCGACATAAAAATCATCTCCAGCCGAAAGCCGCGCTTCATCGCTAAAATCGCAAGTATGAACTTTGGAATATTTCAACGCCAATTTTCCATGGCGATCAAAAAGCATAATCGTATTTTTGGGCAGCGGCTCGAATTTTTCAAGAAAAGTAACGCCAATTGCCATTTCAAGTTTTTTCGCGAGCATTTGAAATTCGCACACAAAATCGCTGTCCTCGGCGATGGCCAATTTTTTCAATTCGCCAATGTCTTCGGGAATGCAATAGCCGCTGCTCCACATTTCGGGAAAAAGCGCGATGTCCGCGCCCAATTTTTTTGCGCGAACGCAGGCGTCAAGTCCTTTGTCAAGATTTCCTTTCAATGAAGCCGCCGGCAATAATTGCAACAACGCAACTTTTAAAATTTCATCATTCATATTTTTACGTGCCCATTCGGTCTGCTTCCGAGTGTCGAGAATCGAACTCGCGGATTTTCAAAGAGGAACAAAAGCATTCGCTTCCACTGGGGATAGCCTCTGCACCGTTTCGCTTCCGCAAGGGGCTTCAGAAAAGACTATTCTTGCGCGATTTGCTCGTCGTAGAATTTGGAATAATCCGTGCGCTTTTCTTTCGTGAACGCAATCGCCGTGCGCGGGTGCTGATTCAACAAGCCCGTCACAAGGTATGGAACGTCATAGCCCCAAACCACGCCTTCTTTTTTCAAGTCGGCCATTTTGGTTTCCACGAACTTGAGCGCGGGATAAATATTGTATTTCGGATTTTTCAAAAACGCCAAAAGATTTTCCATGAAGCAGTTTCCTGCGCCTCGTCCCATTCCGCTGTAAGTCGCGTCAAGCCAATCCACGCCATCGCCCACGGCTTCAATCGTATTCGCGAAAGCCAATTGCTGATTGTTATGCGCATGGATTCCAAGCATTTTTCCATGCTTGTCGGCAACTTCCTTGTACATCGCCGCGACGCGCTGCATCTGCTCGGGATAAATCGAACCGTAACTGTCCACAATATAAATGCAATCCACCGAAGATTTTCCGAGCATGTCGAGCGCGACTTTTATATCCCCCTCCTGCGCCGTGGAAATCGCCATGATATTGCAAGTCACTTCGTAGCCTTTAGCCTTCGCGTCCTCGATGATTTCAAGCGCGCCAGGAATTTGATGAACATAGCAAGCCACGCGAATCAAATCGAGCGGGCTGTTCGCGCGGTCGCGAATATCGTTCTTGAAATCGCATCGACCAACGTCCGCCATCGCCGCGAGCTTGATTTTCTTTTCCGAATTGTCGCCGAGCACTTTGAAAATCGCATCGTCGTCGCAAAATTTCCATTTGCCGAATTTCGACTCGTCGAAAAGTTTTTTGCTGGCCTTGTAGCCCACTTCCATATAATCCACGCCGGCCGCAATATTCGTTTGGTAAAGTTCCTTCACAAAATCGTCGCTGAATTTAAAATCGTTCACAATGCCGCCATCGCGAAGAGTGGCATCCACCACGCGAATTGATTCACGAAATCCCAACAATGCAGAAAGTTCTTTCATTTTTTTCCTCTTGATTTTCCAATGACATTATTATGAAAAAATATTTACGCTGTGCATAATGCGCATTCTTGGGCCATCTAGGACTTGAACCTAGGACCAAGGGATTATGAGTCCCCTGCTCTAACCACTGAGCTAATGGCCCGAAAAGTAGAAATATTATATAGCAATTCAAAAATCTTGTCAATTGCAAAAAAGCAAAAACAAATTTAAGTTTTGTGCATTTTTTGAAGCCCCAACAAGCAATTTTCTTCTTGACAAAATATACCCCATACCGGTATACTGTATATTGGAGGAACAAATGAATTCAAAAAAAAGCGTCAGCGCGAAAACAAAGCATCGTTCGCCAGAAGAATTAAAATCATTGACAAATCGGCTGAATAAAATTTCCGGACAAATTAACGGCATAAAAAAAATGGTGGAAGAAAATGCATATTGCACGGACATTCTCAACCAAGTGAGCGCGGCGCAAGGCGCGTTCAATGCGTTTTCGCGCGAACTTTTGGCGAACCACATCAAAACTTGCGTCGTGCAAAACATCAAAAGCGGCAACGAAGAAATCGTGGACGAACTTTTGGGCACGCTGCAAAAATTGATGAAATAAAAATATTGAATATATGAGCATACAAACATATTTTCATATACTCACATATAGGAGTTGATATGCAACAATACTCTGTCACTGAAATGAGCTGCGCCGCTTGTGCCGCTCGTATCGAAAAAGCCGTTTCAAAAATTCAAGGCGTAAAATCATGCTCGGTGAGCCTTTTGACAAATTCTCTTGCCGTAGAAGGAGCGGCTTCTTCCCAAGAAATTATTGAAGCGGTAAAAACCGCAGGCTACGGCGCAAGTGAAAAAACCTCTTCGCGCTCAAATTCAAATTCCGCAGATTCAATTTCCGAGCAGGAAGATTCGCTTGCGGACACAGAAACTCCGCGCTTGAAAAAAAGGCTTTTTTCTTCGCTGGCATTTTTGCTTTTGCTGATGTACATTTCGATGGGGCACGCGATGTGGGGCTGGCCACTTCCGCCCTTTTTCGCGCAAAACCATTTGGCGATGGGCTTGGCGCAATTGTTGCTCGCCGCAATCGTTTTGGTAATAAATCAAAAATTTTTCATAAGCGGCTTCAAGTCACTTTTTCATGGTGCGCCGAACATGGACACGCTTGTAGCGTTGGGAAGCGCGGCTTCGTTTTTGTACAGCACCGCGATGCTTTTTGTAATGACGGACGCGCAGACAAAAGGCGATGCCGCCCGCGTAATGCAATGCATGCACGAATTTTATTTCGAAGGCGCGGCGATGATTCTAACGCTCATCACTCTTGGAAAAATGCTCGAAGCGCATTCAAAAGGAAAAACCACGAACGCGCTGAAAAGTCTGATTCGCCTTGTGCCAAAAACCGCTAACGTGATTCGGGATGGAAAAGAAATCACAATTCCCATCGAACAAATTTCGCTCGGGGAAATTTTCGTTGTGCGTCCTGGAGAAAATATTCCGGTCGATGCAGTCATCATCGAAGGCAGCACGAGCGTGAACGAATCCGCGCTCACTGGCGAAAGTATTCCAGTTGATAAAATCGCAGGCGACAATGTTACAGGCGCGACGATCAATCAAAGCGGCTTCATAAAATGCCGCGCGGTGCGAGTCGGCGAAGACACGACGC
>CAMWWZ010000036.1 GCA_947178095.1 uncultured Treponema sp. | reverse complement strand
CTAAAATGCAAAACACGCGTGTTTTGCATTTTAGTTATCCCACCATTGCTTTTGCGCGAGGGCGGCTATTGCATCGCAGTCCTTCGCCTTGCTACCGAGTTTTCTTCGAAAACTCGCACGAGGGCGGCTATCTAAATACAAAATACTGTGACGCTCTAGATATATCATCTCCTTCCAATGTTTTTGTATTATTGTTAAACTCCACTGTATATTTACCAGATTTTGCTTTCATAGTATCAATGGTAACTTTTCCATCATAAATCATATCCTTAACTATATCCTTAGATGACAGCGTTAATGTACATGGTGTTGATGTGTCAGACTTATCCAAAGTTCCCATTGGTCGTCTTGCTCCATAGGCAATTGGTTTTTCAGTTGTGGATGCTCCACTTGTTTCCAATGTTCCTGACACTTTATAAAAGGTAGGACTGTCATCCTTAAAAGTAAATGTATGATCATTTGACCATTTTCCAACCGACTCTACCTTTGAATAACTATTATTATATAAACATTCGCCTATAGACATAGCCGATATATCTATAAACTCATCGAGTGTTATCTGCCTGTAGGCGGTCTTTATGCTGTTATCCTTTCCCACGTAATCCTCATAGGAAACGGTTATTTCTTTCTCGCCGTCACTGCGTTTCAGTTCAAACGTGTAATAATGCTTGTAGTCGCGCAGAACTTTGAGATAGCCATCCGTTGTGCCTTTTGTGCCCGCCACAATGCCAGCAGGCGCGACGCGAATCTTGGTTGGGTCGCCATCTTTTACTGCCGTGACATCGTCAGCAATATCTTTTATGCTAGCATCCGTAGACACGTTCGCATTTTCGATTCTAGCAAGATTATGAAAACTAGCATCAATGTTGTTGTTCTGAATGCGAATAATCATAGAATCAGGACCAACGGCGCGTTTTGTGTAAACCCATTGATTCCAACTAATTTGTTCATAATAGTTGCCTTTGCCAGTGTCAGGATGCACATATGCGTCAAAGCCGTCCACAGTGAGCAGATAGCCTTTATTGTCCAGTTCTTGCACTTTGGGATTGTTCGCATCTGGCGTGTTGTACTCTTTCGTGTTTTTCTTGATTTCCTCAAGCAAGGACGGCGGCAAATCAAAATCTTCTTTGTAATATGATTCAGATTCCGGATAATATTTGACAACATACTCAAATGCGTCATAGTAATCTTTAGAATCAATTGTCAAAGCACCAGTTTTAGCATCTTTTACGACGTTATTTTGACCCGTGAATCTCATGAATTTATCCGAAGTTCCTGCCGCACGGCGGTAGACAACCGGTTTTGTAGCAGTGTACACGGTTTCTCCCGTCTTGTCCACATGAGGCTCTTCCCACTTTATGTTTTGCGTCGTTCCGCTCATAGCCTTTTCCGCCACGAGGTTCAATCCATAGCCAAAAGTGGCAGTGGCGGCGGTTTTCGTGCTATCAAAATTCGAGTACATCACTTTGCCATTGCCATCAAGTTCAAGGCCGTTAAAACCAAAGTCACTGCTTTCCAAAACCGGCAGCACGACATATCGGAAAGGCAAGCCCCACGCGATTTTCGCCTGGGCTTCCTGATAATTCTGAACAGAGGCTTCGGCATTCGGACTCGTTTCCTTATATATGTCCGTAAGTTTGAAACTCGCATCGCTAGGTTCAATTGTAACTCTGCCATCGGGATCATCGCCGTCCGTCGTAATCTTTCTGCTCGCAACTTCATAATAATATGTCACGGCAGAATTTTCCGCAACCTTCGTCATTCCCGCGTCGCTGTACATTACGCGCCTTATGAGATAGCCTTTCGCGCCTTTCACCGCATTCCAAGTAAGCGAAATGGAATCTTCGGTCGCATTTTCGAACGTGTTCACTTTCGCGTCCAAACGCGCAGGTCCGAGCACGTTCACTTGCTTGGCTTCGCTCGCGGCTTTGTCAACGCTGCTGTGCGCCGTTACGGTTATATCGGCTGGCATTCCTGCAAGCGTTGCGTTGTCATAGCCATCGGGTTCTTTTATTGTCACGGTATACGTTTTTCCCTCAAGCAAAATTTCCGCATTTCCTTTAGACCCCGCAAATCCCGGTTCAAATACGAACTCATTGCCGCCGCCAAAGCCTCCGCTTGCGCCAAGCTTTACGACATAGCTCTTCGCCGCCAAAACATCGTCAAACGAGATCTTAACGGAATCATAGTTCAGGCTTTCCGAGTTGAACGAAACCTTCGGCGTGCCCAATGTTTCGGCAGTCTGTGCCTTGGAAAGCGCGAACACTTTGCTCGCAGTCTCTGCCTTGAGGATATATGAATAATTGCAATTGTTTTCCACGTCCGTGTCATCATAGTTGAACGTGCCGCTTCCTGGCACATTGGACAAAGGCAGAGTTTTTTCGCCGGACGCCTTTCCATCCACCAATTTCGTCCTTTCCAGACTGTAAGTCACGCCTGGCTCACAAGTGAGAATCTTAAGGACAACTTTGCCCTTGTAGCCGTCCTGCACCGCAAGTTCCGCTTTCGGCAAATTCACTTCTTCAGTGACGACAAGCCTGTCTCTCGCAGTCATGCTGTCAAGGACGTTGCTTTCGCTCTCGATTCCTTCAGTCCCATTGTCATTTTTCGAAACAATGTAAAGCGTGTAGGAATAAGAGCCCTTTTCGTTTTCTCCCAAACTGCCGCTTTCCCCGAATATTTTTACCAAAGAATTGATTGCGTCAAGCGTGTCAAAGTAAACGGTTTCGCCGTTTTTGAGCCAAGAGTCTGTACCGGAACTGCTACCCCAAGGCGTGCGGTTTTGCTTTATGGCGAATTTGTAGTCGCTGGCCTTGCCCAAATCATTCCATTCCGCGCTGAATCCGAACGAAACTGAAACAACCTTTGTCTTGTCCGCCGAAAGCGTTCTTCCGCCGTCTTCGCCGGTTTTCACATTGAAAGAAGGAGGCGCGCTTTTCCAGCCTTGCGCCGTGGTTGCCTTGTCAACCGGTGTGCGTTTATTTTCACTATTGTCAAACAATTTGTCGTCTTGACACACCACCTCGCTGTAACTGACATCCGGAACAGAGATAATCATATAATCGTACTTTTCGCCGCCAATCAAGCTCGTATCGTCGTCAAGCCACACGACTTGCTTGCCCGCCTCATAAGGCTTGCCATCTTCCTGATATCCGACGGAAGTTTTTGTGAGTTCCGTTCCATTATAATACCACTTGCACTTTTCGCCGTTGGCAGTGATGCCGCCCACAGGCTCTTCCGGATATGTTTCCGCCTTTTCGTGCTTTCGGTAAATCTCAAAGCAAAGCGGATAAGGCACGTCCTGCTTTTCGTTCGGAATCTCGCTGTCCTTTACGAAGGCTTTCACCGTCACCATTTCGGGAAGCGTTATCAAAAGCGAGATTCCCTTGGCATTGTCACCCTCCGATGCTAAGAATTTCGGAGCGAGCGGCGTATACGCAGTGAGCGTGGTCTTGTCAACCGTTGGACTCGTTTCATAGTTTTGTGTGTCGCTTTCAAGATACGCCTTGATATAAAATTCATAATCCTTCGAGCTTGACAAATTCGTGAATTCGCATGAATATGAAGAGCCCGAAAAGCTGCTCGCGGAGAGAACTTTGGTTTCGCCGTCGCTTCCGCCCTTCGGCTGGCAGACCACTTCGAATTTCAGCGTCTTTTCGTAATAATCCGTGCCGTCTATGCCGCGCGCGTTTTCCATCGACCACGAAATGTTCGCATTGGACTCGCCCACTTCTCCGTCGCTGATTATCGGCACGGCAAGGGAAGTGCCCACCACGGTGGAAGAAAAAGGCGAGCTCGCGCCATTAGCTTTTACGGCGCACACTTTGAAATATCCCGTCCTGCCCGCGCCCACGGCATCATCGAAAAACGGCTGCTCCGTTTCGCCGATTTTGACGAATTCGGCGGAGCTGCTTTCGGCAAAATAAATTTCATAGTACTTTGCGCCGGAAAACGCGGTCCATTCAAGAGAAATTTTTCGCACAAGCCCATGCGTGGCTTTCAAGTTAAAAGCAAATTCGGTCGTCTCCGAAGTCGTGCCGCCGCTGCCAACGACAGTTTGATTCCCGTCCACAACCGGGTCAAAACTCGCCAGCTGTTTGCACGAAATAGAAAGCATGGCAAAAAAAGCCGCGCCAAAAACGAAAAATGACTTTACAAACGCAAATGGTTTCAAAAAATTCGACATATCCTTCTCCATGTTACCCCCCCCCAAGCAAAAAAGTCAAAATTAGCACCTATAGTGCCCTATACTCTATTTTAAATAAATTTCGGCTGTTTGTCAAGAAAATTGGAAAGAATTCGCTTCGGCGGAAAACGCGCAAAAATGAGGTTTATTTACTATTATAAACAGTAGGAAAGGCAAGTTTCATTAAGGAAAAACTATTTCTTTGAAAAGTTCATAAAAGGAATTGTCAATGGCGTAATTCCTGCATAAGTCGTAACGCTTGAAACTATCGGCCGCAAATATGAAATCAAAAGCGAAGGCGCATTAATATCTAGGAAATCGTCGATTTTATCGTCGGCAATATCTTCCCACAGAAACTTCGCCTCCATCACAGCCCGTATAAAAAACGGCTGTCCAGCTTTATCCCCACAAGAATATTCCAACTGAACAAAAGCACTATTGACACCTTTCGTTTTCTTTATTGCTATGTTTTGGGAGATTGAATATTTTTTATCAGCCAGCGCATCTTTGTTAAGATTGAATTCGATGGAAATCAATCGAGGATTTTCAAATCGGAAATCGCTAAGAATCATAAACGCCCCTTTTTAAACTAAGCGGCAAAAGACAAGCCAAAATCATTAAAAGAAAAATTTCCGCTTGCCAAAGAAACGCCTTTTTCCATACTGTAATCAAACTGACTAACTATTTCCGAAAAAGAGCCTTTAGAGGAAAAAGACAAATCTTGCGCCAATCCATTTTCGATTTTGTAGTCAACTCTATTGGCATCGACAAACAAATCATTGTCAAGGACTTCCTGAGAATCAATTTTTTTCAGCAAGTCTTCGTCCGTCATAGCATCAAACTTTTCAAAGACCACGTTCAAGGCTTTCTTTTGAATCTCTGTCATTTTAATTCTCCTCGCTTTTGCAGGTAATTATTTCTATCAGACTTTTGTCCCTAACAACAATGCAATTCGGCATTCCAATCAAGTCAATTGGAAAATAACAAGATTTAGGCGGCGTAACAGAAACTTCATAAGCAAGAATTCTAAACCCCAATTCTTTTTCCATCTCCCCAAGGACAAGATTATAAACCTTGCCAGCAAAATCCCTGTCGCGTTTACGAAAGCGGTTACAAAATGAAAGAACTTTCCCTTTCAGAAATTCATCGTTGAAATCAAGGAATTTGTCATCCTCAACTTTGATTTCAACTTTTATGCACCAAGCGACACAATTTTCGAAACTCGAATTTCTATGAACAAATCCAAAAGCAAGTCTTTCGCAAACATCTTCGTGCCCAGGAATTGCTTTCCAAAAATATGCGCCAAAACCGCGCCTTCCAATTTTACCCGAGTCTTCTTCGGAACATTTGAATCCAGTTTTCAAAATGGATTCCTTCGCCGTTTCATTTGTACCATGATAAGCGATTATTCTCAAAGAAAACTCCTTATATTTTATTTTAACACAAATTCGGGAAAAATGCAAGGCATTAAAAAACTCGCGAAAAACCGTTCCCCTCGCTAGACCCGCGTTCCGCAGCCTTCATGCTCGGCTTCCCACGCCTGCGCCGTGCGCAGGATTTTCACTTCGCCGAACATCGCGCCGACAAACTGGATTCCAATCGGCATTCCTTCTGCCGAAATTCCTGCCGGAACTGAAAGGCTCGGAATTCGCGCCAAATTCACGAAGGTCGTGAAAAGGTCGCTCAAATACATTTCAAGCGGATTGTCCACTTTTTGCCCGAGCTTGAACGCTGGCGTCGGGCATGTCGGGCACAAGACCAAATCATAATTTTTGAAAAGTTCGGACATTTCGCGCTGGATTCGGGCGCGAACCGTCATTCCTTTTTTGTAGGTGTCGCCGGAAAATTGCTCGGACAAAACATAGTTTCCCACGATGATTCGCCGCTTCACTTCCGGGCCGAATCCTTCCGAGCGCGTTTCCACATAAAGTTCGTCGTAGCCCTTGCCGTTGTCCACGCGGTGGCCGTAGCGGATTCCGTCGAAGCGGCTCAAATTCGATGCCGCCTCGCTCAAAGCGATTACATAGTAGGAAGCGATCGCAGCGTCCAAAATTGGCATGTCAACCACTTCGATTTTCGCGCCTTTTTGCTCGAACCATTTTCGGGTTTCGGCGAAAACCACGCCCACGTCGGGAGAAAGTCCTTTGCTTTCCAAAAATTGCTTTGGAATCGCGATTTTCATTTCAGAAAATTCCTGCGCGGAAAGCGGCTTCAAATCCAAAAGCGAATCCGATTCGGGCAAATCCGCGCTCGTGTCGTCGTAAAAATCCGCGCCGCAAGTCGCAGCCAAAACCGCCGCCACATCCTGCGGAGCGTGCGCGATGATTCCCACCTGGTCAAGCGAAGAGCCGTAAGCCACCACGCCCCATCTGCTCAAAACGCCGTAAGTGGGCTTGAGGCCGTAAACGCCGCAATAGCTCGCCGGCAAGCGAACCGAGCCGCCCGTTTCCGTGCCCAAAGCGAAAATCGCCTGATTCGCCGCCACCGCCGCCGTGCTTCCGCCCGAAGAGCCGCCCGAAACATATTCGCGGTTTATCGGATTTCGCGTAGGGCCGTAAATCGAATATTCCGTGGAACTTCCCATCGCGAATTCATCCTGATTGCATCGACCAAGCGGAATCGCGCCCGAAGCCTTGAGCCGCGAAATCACCGTGGCATCGTAAGGCGCGACGTAGCCTTCGAGAATTTTCGAAGCGCAAGTGAGGCGTTTTCCGCGAACGGAAATATTGTCCTTGTTGGCGAACGGAAGCCCCAAGAGCGGCTTTTTTTGGAAAAGCGCGTCAAGCGAGCCATCTTTCCGCGCCACAGAAATTTCCGCGTCCGCCGCCTGCGCGAGCGAAATCGCATCGTCGTACATTTCCAAAAAAGCGTTCAGCGGAAGCGCGGAATTTTTGTCCGCCTCGAAAGTTTCTATTGATTTCTTCACGAGTGCTTCGCTCGTAATTTCGCCTGACTTCAATTTTAAAATTGTTTCGCTAATGTTCATATTTTTTCCTAACTATTCACTATTCAATATTAACTGATAAAAAATCGCTGGGCGATTTTTTATCACGCTCCTTCGCCCAGCACTTTTGGCACTTGGAAATATCCGTCCATAAAATTCGGCGAAACTTTTTTCACGTCGGGAATGTCAAGTCCTGCGACAATTTCGTCTGCGCGCAATTTTTCGCTTTGCGTGGAAGGATAAGCGTCGTAGGGATTTTCGCTGTCGTCGAACTTCGAAAGAATCTCAAAATATGAAACGATTTCGCCAATCTGATTTTTCAGCGTCGGCAAATCCATGCTTTCCGGAGAAAGCCGCGAAAGATACAAAAGTTTTTCGAGCGTATCTTCGTCAATAGTTTTTTCCATAAGAACATTCTAGCAATTTTGCGTAAAAGTTTCAAGTTTTATAATAGAAAAAATCGCGCGCAAAATATCCGGCTTGAAGCGCAAATCTTCGATTTGCTAACGAGTTTTCCACTTGTTTTTTCTGTGAAAAACTCGCAAAAATTATCTGGCTTGACTTTTTGAACTCATTTAAGTAATATCTATGCCATGAACAAAAGTCCAATTTCCCAAGAAAATCTAAAGCTCGAGCGCAAGGAATTCGGCAGGCAGCTTTTCGCCGTTGTAACGCCGATGATGGTGCAAAACTTGCTCATCGCCGCAGTGAGTGCGGCCGATGTGGTCATGCTCGGATTCATCGGGCAGACGGCAATCGCCGCCGCGTCGCTCGCGAATTACATTCAATTCGTTTCGATTCTCTTTTACACAGGACTTTCTTCGGGCGTGATAATGCTCGCCGCGCAATATTGGGGAAAAAATGACACGCATTCGATCGAAACGATTTTCGGAATCGGCGCGAAACTTTCCGCTGTCGTCGGAACAATTTTTTCGATACTCTCGGGATTTTTTCCGGAATTTCTGATGCGGATTTTCACGAACAATTCGGAACTGATTCAGGAAGGCGCGAAATATTTGCGCATAGTGAGCCTTTCGTATTTGTGCCTTTCAGTTTCATCAATCTACCAAGCCACGCTGAAAAGCATCGAGCGTGTGAAGATCGTTACGATAATCACGACGGCGGCTCTTTTGCTCAACATTTTCGGAAACGCAGTTTTCATTTTCGGAATTTTCGGCGCGCCAAAATTGGGCATTCGCGGAGTCGCGCTCGCCACGACAATCGCGCGAATCATCGAAGTCGCGCTTTGCATCATAGTAAGTTCGCGCATAAAAGCGCCGAGCCTCGGACTTGCGTGCCTTTTCAGAAAGAACAAAATTCTCTTCAAGGATTTCATAAAATATTCGCTTCCAGCAATCGGAAACGAAGCCGTTTGGGGCGCGGGCTGGGCGACTTACGCCGTGATTATGGGACATTTGAGCGCGGATTTGGTGGCGGCGAATTCGCTTGTGAACACGCTCCGCAATTTGGCGACGATCGCATGCTTTGGCCTTGCATACGGCGGCGCGATTGTGATTGGAAAAGAAATCGGCGCGGAAGAATACGACGTGGCAAAACGAAACGCCTCGCGCCTCGTTCGCATCACGGTTCTTTCGGGAATGGTGGGAGTCGTACTTTTGTTGATTTGCCGTCCGTTGCTTTTCAAGATGGCAAAGTTAGAGCCAGCGGCAAAGGAAATGCTAAATCCTCTTTTATACATAAATTGCCTTTCGGTGCTAGGAGCTGCAATAAACACGGTTTTGATCGCGGGCATTTTCCGAGCCGGCGGCGACGCGAAATTCGGATTCGTCTTGGACACAATAATGATGTGGTGCATTTCGATTCCGGCAGGATTGGTGGCGGCATTCGTCTTGCGCTTGCCGCCAGTCGTAGTTTATTTCGTTCTTTACATCGACGAGTGGCTAAAAATGGTTGCCCCAGTGACGCACTACAAAAGCGGAAAATGGCTTAAGAACATCACGCGCGATTTTGCCCAGGCGGGGTGAAAACTTTCCGTCTCTCCTCCGCACGAATCACACTTTGAACTGCCCGATTTCCTGACCGATTTGGCTAATCGCGTCGTTCATCTTTCGGGAAAGCCTGCTCAAAGCGTCCTTCGTTTCGGAAATGCTTGTAACTCCGCTGTCCATTTCTTGCACGTTGGAAGTGATTGTGTGCGTATTGGTTTTTAGCGTGTCCACATCCTTGAGAATGACGGAACTTCCCTCCGCCATATCGCGGGAAGCCGACAAGACTTTGCCCGTACTTTCGCTCATCACATTCAGCGAATCCAAAATCTGCCTTGAATTTGTCCTCTGCACTTCCATGGCGGAACTGATTTGAGAAACAAGTTTGTCGGTAATCTTTATATTGTCGGAAACGACTTTGAACGAACTGCTGGAATCAATGGAAAATTCTGAAACTTGCCCAATCGAATCGCGGATTTTCGTGAGCTGCGCTCCAATTGTCTTGGACTGCTCCGAAGAAGTTTCGGAAAGCTTCCGGATTTCATCGGCCACGACGCTGAATCCTTTTCCCACTTCGCCTGCATGCGCGGCTTCTATGGCGGCATTCATCGCAAGCAAATTCGTCTGTTCCGCGATTACGGCGATCGCAGTGTTCGCTTCTTGAAGCATTTTCGACTCGGATTCGATTTGATAGATTTTGTCGTTCACAGCCTGCTGCTTTTCAATTCCGATAGTGGCATTTTCGCGCAATCCGACAAAAGCCTTGGAAAGTTTTTCCACGGATTCATTTATCGTGGAAATATTGTTCACCATTTCTTGAATCGCCCTTCCAGAGCCATCCACTTCCCCGGTCTGAAGTTGAATCAAATTTTGCAACGCATCGATGCTGCTCGTAATTTCGGTAATCTTTGCCGAAGTCGATTCAACGCTGTCGCTTTGGGCAATCACGCTGTCTTTTACAGTTTCAATATATCCTATGATTTTATTGATATTGATTTCAGTCGAGCCAATCGCTTCAATCATTTCTTCTTCCACGGTGGAAATATTGTTCTTCGAAGATTTTATTTCCATCATGATTTCCTGAAGCTTCGTGACGAATCTATTGAAGCCGTCCACGACTTCGCCGATTTCGTCTTGCGTCGTCTTTTCGAGCCGCTTGGTCAAATCGGCATTTCCGCTCGCAATGTCCGCGATGGCGAAAACGACTTTTTTCAAAGGACGAATCGAATGCGCAATCATACAAGCCATGACTATAAGAACGACTATCGTAAGAATGGCATTTCCTGCCATCATAATCATGCGCAATCTGCTCGCCATTTGATTGATTTGAGAAAGCGGAATCGCGACTCCCAACGACCACGGAGTTTTCGCAATCCGCGCGTAAATGACGCTAAACTTTTGGAAACTGCCGTCCAGTTCGTAAATTACGTTGACGGAATTTCTTTTTCCCAAAATCATTCCTTGAGCCATTTCCTTAAGGCTAGTGTCCACGTCAGTATCGGTAAGATAATTTCTCTCCATAACGAGCGCTTCGTCATGATGCGCGATGACTTTGCCAGTTCCGTCCAACATAAAGCCGTGCCCGTTTTCGCCGAATTTCAAGTCGGCGATCAAATTCTGCAAATAATCCATTCCCGCCACGCCGACGAACATTCCCACGACTTCGCGCTCTTTGTTGCGAGCCGCCTTTACGAACATCACGCTCACTTTTCCCGTGGCCTTCGCGACAGTCGGATTGTTCACGACATAAGACGCGCCGTCATCGATTATGCTTTTAAAATACGCGCGGTCGCCGTGGTAGCCAGTTTTGCCCGAATCATAGAATGAATTTCCCTTGGCATCGATAAAAAGCACATATGAAAATGTCGGAGAACGGCGCGGCGGCGTGGTCGCAAGCCATTGCCCAATTTCTTCCGCCGAACCTCCGTTGTAAACCACGTCGCTGTTGGTGTAAAAATTGAGTTCGTTCAAAGTGTTGTCCACGAACAAATTCATCGCTTCCAAGTAAGAATCGAAAACCGAATTGACATTTTCGTAAGTCGCGCGCACCGTCATAATCCGCGCATTTCTAATCGTAAAAAAAGCCAAGCTCGTAGCAAGAAATACCGTGGTCAAACATATGACGACTACAATTCGCGTAATCATAGTTTTCGTCTTTTGCTTTTGGAGCATATTGAAATTTTCTTCAACCATAGACTTTACCCCCCCCCACGTCCTATCAAGTTTTGGAGCATATTGAAATTTTCTTCAGCCATAGACACCTCTTTTATTTAGGATTCCATGAAAAGTCAAAAGCGAGAGTTCAATTTCGCGATTTGCGAAAACGAAAAACTCTTGCCGCTTTTCCGTATCAAAACAATGCAAATTTATTATATATCACAATTTTGCTTTGTCAAATAAATTTTCGGCTTCTTTCTACAATTTTTTATTGACTTTTGGCGAAATTTTCACTATCTTTAAAAAAAAGGTTTTCGTTGAAAACTTTAGATTTTAATTTTTATCATAAATGAGGAAATAAAATGAAAGTAAATCCATTGGCAGACCGCGTTTTGCTCAAGGCAGACAAGGCAGAAACAAAAACCGCATCAGGAATCATCATTCCCGATGCCGCGCAAGAAAAGACTCAAACCGGCGTGGTGGAAGCCGTAGGTCCCGGCACTGAAAAAGATCCGATAACTGTAAAAGTCGGCGATCGCATTATGTACGACAAATATTCCGGCACGCAAATCAAAGTCGATGGCGAAGAATATCTCATCGTAAAAATGAGCGACATCATCGCCGTCATCACAAAATAATTTCGCGTTTTTCAAAAACTCGAAAGCATCATATGTGCGCGAGCGTTTCCTGGATTCAGGTAAAGTCCGTATTCCAGCGAGCGACGCGCACTTTCTTTATCGCCTTTCGCTTCGTAAAGGCAAGCGATTCTATACATAATTTCGGACTTCAAGTAACTGTCCATCACGCGGCCGCTCACTCTTCCGTACAATTCCAAGGCTTTGTCTTTGTTTCCGGTGCTGGAATAAATCATCGCCAAATTCGCCGCGCTTTGAACGGAGCATTCCGCCGAGATTTCCGCGCCGCCATTGTTTGCGGAAATTCCTCTTTCATAGACCGCATATTCGTAAAGGCGTTTTGCTAAATCAGCATTTTTTTCGGCGGCGGCAAAATACGCGCAATATTCCACTTCCCACAAATGCATTCTTCGCATGAAATTCAAAATATTTTCTTCAAGCGAACTTTCCTCGTCAAATTCAAATCGCGCCTTGATGTATTTTTCGAAAAGCCGCTTCGCTTCATCGTACTGTTCGAGCGAAAGCAAAGTGTGAGTCGCATATTGCATTATCGCAGGCGGATACAAATTCGTGGCAAGAGTATTGCGCTCCAAGACGCGCCAAACTTTAGAAAGCCGCTCGCGCACTTCGACATTGCGCTCAGTCTTTTCTTCCAATTCCAATTTCGCCACATACAATTTTTCGTCTTTTTTCCGCTCGAGAGATTCTTCCATCCGCGAGAGCGCGTCGCTTATGCTCACCCGAGGAATTTCATCGAAACGCCGCATGTCCGCGCTGAAAATTCCGGCATCACGCAAAGCCCTTGTCAAAGGATCGTCCAAAATTTGCCGCGCGCTTTCGTATGCGAAATTTCCATAGGCAATAAGCGCGGGCGCATAGTCCGGCCATTTTTCCACGACATACGAAAGATTCATATACGCCGCTTTTCTGTCATCGCGGCTTTGCGCGTAAAGTGCGCTGTTCAAATATATCGCCGAAAGCGAGTCGGAGGAAACATCCTTGGAATCGCCGAGCATGTAATTTGCAATAAAATTGTCGCGCACGGCTTGCGCCGCTTCGTCGTCGTCCATGTTCACATAGGCATCCGACAAAAGCGAGGCAATCTCTATTTGCGAGGGAAGAGATTTTCGCAGCGTTTTTCGGCCGCCCAAAACATTCGCAGAATCGTTTTCCAAAAGTTTTTGCGCCTGCAAAAGGCAGATCGCCGCTTCGTCGAACCTTTCGGCATCGTAGAAAACGCACGCCCAAAAATACGCGTCGCTCGCATCAAAATTATCTTCGTCTGAAAGCTCCGCTGCATCGGAATATTCGCCGCGCGACAAATAGATCAACGCCGCATTTTTGAGCCACGCATCGTCATGCGTCGCGTAATACGCCCCCAAATAAATCGGCTTGAATTCCTCGTCCAAAAAAAAGTCCGCGGAATGTTCTTCGCCCTGCGCCGCAATTCTCCGCAAGTACAATTCCGAATAAAGCGAAGCGTAGCGAGTTTCCTTCAAGATTTTCGCCTTGGAAAACGCCTGCTCGAAATCGCCTTGCTTTTTCAAAAAATCAACATAAACTACATTTAATTCCAAATTTTCGGGATTTTTTTTAAGCGTCCGCAGGAGCAGCTTTTCCGCATATTTTTCTTCGCCAAGCGTGGCATATCGCTTGTATATTCCCACGACTTCCATCGGGGAAACCGTCTTTTTTTGCAATTTCGCCAAAAGTTTCAAGGCGTCTTCGGGATAGCCTTGCGCGATATAGCGATCCACTTCGTCAAGGCTCGAAATCAAGGACGAAACTCGAGTTTTTGACGAGCACGACGCCAAAATCATTGCAAGGAAAATTCCTGCGAGAAAAAAAACTTTTTTTGCGCGATTTTTCATTGCCTTGTTTCTTTTGAAACTTTGTCCAAAACGCCGTTTATGAATTTGCAATTGTCTTCCACACCTAAAGATTTTGCAATTTCCAAAGCCTCATCGATTATAATCGGACTTTCGATTTCTTTCTGATATAAAATCGAAAAAATGCTTATTCGCAAAATCGCAAGCGCGACGCGATTCAAACGCGAAAATTCCCAATTTGGCGCGAGGTGGGATTTTACAAGAGAATCGATTTGTTCGATGTTTTCAAGCGAGCCGCCCAAAAGATGGCGAGCGAAAGTCAAATCGTCATCGCCGCCATTTTCGAGCCAATCGAACGAAATCGCGGCGGCGGCATCTTTCTGCCCGCTCAAATCCCAAGAATACATTCCTTGAACGGCGGCAAGCCTGGAATCGTGCCTGTTCATTTTTCTACCAAGAAAGCGCCTTTATAAGATCGTCGCCAGTCTTTTTTCGCTGGACATTTTCAGGCACGTTGAGAGACTTTATCATATCCTGCCGCGCCTGTTCGAGAAACTGATACTGCTTTTGCTGCGTTATCAAAGCGCGAACCGTCTCGTAAACAGTTTGCGTGGTATCAGGCCGCACGACATCGGAAAGCTCCAACGCCTTGAACGGATATTTTTCCAAAATCTCATAAAATTGATACGACTGCGGCGTTTCCAAAATTTCCGAAGGCTTGTTCAAAGCCTCCCCGAACATCGCCAAAAGCCTTTCGTATGTAATGCCGAGCTGTGCAGCATGCTGTTGTATTTTCATAACAACCACATCCGCGCTTCCATAGCCAGCCTTTTGCATGTCCGCTCCTTCGACGCGAAGTTTTTCCACCGAAGTTTTTCCGCTCTTCAAATCGTTCAAAAGCCCTTCGATTTTCGCCTTCGCGTTCGGATTGTTTTCCCTCGGAACGGCAACAAGAAACATTTTCAAAGAATCGGGGCGAGTAAATTGAACTTTGTTCAATTCATAATAATCGCGGATTTCTTTGTCCGTCGCCATGACTTTTTGCAATTCCTCTTGATTTTTCATCAGAATGTAGCGTTGCAAAAGCAAACTGGGTTTTACAATTGTATTTTTCACTTCGTCAATGCTCATTCCAGTCTCTTCTTTGACGAATTGAGTAAACGAAATTTTCTTTTGCTGCATTACAAGGTCGTTCAATTCCTTTTCGGAATAGACGCGAGGAAGTCCCAATTGCTGGGAAATATTTTGAAAGAACGCCTGGTCAACTTCCGTGGCCGAAACCGTAACTCCAGCCTTTTTTGCCGCCTGCAAAACCAATTTTTGATTTATAACGCTTTCAAAAATTTGCTCCCTTTCCTGCGGAGTGAGCTTGCGTTTCGCCTCTTTTTCCTGAGTGTCAACAATGTCTTTGACTTCCTTTACGGTGACGGCTTCAGAGTCACTGTATTTTACAACGGCGAGCGTCTGCATCAAATTTTGCGCCATCGCGCCAAAAATGCCGACCAAAGACAAAAGGGTAACAAACAAAATTTTTTTCATAAGTTTTATCCTCTTCAACTTAAACTACGATATTCGCATTAAGTTACATAATTATTGACAACAAGCAAAGTTCGCCTTGCAAGCCGCACTATTTTTCCAACGGAAGTCCGCCGGAAATCACGGCGCGGATTCTGCGAACGCCTGCCGACGACGACTGCTCTTTCGTGATTTTGAATTCGCCGATTTGCGCCGTGTGCTGCACGTGCGGGCCGCCGCAGACTTCCTTGCTGAACCAGTCGTTCACGGGATCTTTGCCGATTGTGTAGACTTTTACATCCTCGCCGTACTTGTTCGTAAAAAGTGCGCGCGCGCCGCTTTCCTTTGCCTTTTCCAATGGAAGAATTTCCATCGTGACGGGCAAATCTTCCTTTATCTTTTCGTTGACGATTTTTTCAACGCGCGCGATTTCTTCGGCGGTCATCGGCCTTCCAAAAGTAAAGTCGAACCGCATGCGCTCGTTGTTGATGTTGCTGCCTTTTTGCGCGACTTCCGCGCCCAAAACATCCGTCAAAGCCTGCTGCAACAAATGCGTCGCCGTGTGATATTTCGTGGTAATTTCGCTTTGCTCGGCAAGACCGCCTTTCGCCTGCCCCGCGTCAAGGCTTTTGGAAGCCTCCTGATGCTTTTTTTCCGCCTCTTTGAAACCGGCCTTGTCAACCGTAAAGCCGTTTTCCGCCGCCAATTCCTCGGTAAGTTCAAGCGGAAATCCGAACGTATCGTAAAGCCGGAACGCGACTTTTCCGCTGATTTCCTTTTTCGGATTTTTCAGCAAATTCGGCAAAAGCCTTTGGAATTCCGACTCGCCGTTTTTCAGCGTCAATCGGAATCTGTCTTCTTCCGCGTTGAGTTCTGCGAAAATCTTTTCCTTGTTTTGCTCCAATTCAGGATAGGCATTTTTGAAATTTTCGATTACGGCAACGGCGACTTGCGCGAGGAAATTTTTCTCGATGCCGAGTTTCATTCCATGGCGGACGGCGCGGCGAATCAGGCGGCGCAAAACATAGCCCGCGCCCAAATTGCTCGGAGCTACTCCGCGCTGATCTCCCAAAATGAAAACCGCCGCGCGCGCATGGTCGGCAATGATTCGGACGCTCGTGTCCTTCGCCTCGTCCGCGCCATAATTGTACGAAGCAAGCTTTTCGATTTCCGCGATAATCGGCTGGAACACTTCCGTCAAATAAACAGAAGTTTTTCCTTGCAAAATGCAATTCGTTCGTTCAAGCCCCATTCCAGTATCGACATTTTTTTTGGGAAGCGGCTCGAGAGTGCGCTCGTCCTTGCGATTGAATTGCATGAAAACATTGTTCCAAATTTCCATCCAATTCGCGCTGTCAGTTTTTTTGTTCGAGCCGGCAGGCGGGATTCCTTCGCCCACCCAATAGAAGATTTCAGTGTCAGGACCGCATGGACCGACTGGCCCCGCCGCCCACCAGTTGTCGCTTGCCGGCAGATACGCGATTTTGTCTTCGCTCATGCCGACGCTTTTCCAACATTCCGCCGCTTCATCATCGCGAGGAGCGTTCTCGTCTCCTTCGAAAACCGTCACGGAAAGCATGCGTGGATCAAGCGCGAGCCATTGCGGACTTGTCAAAAATTCATAGGAAAACGCAATCGCCTCTTTTTTAAAATAATCGCCGAGCGACCAGTTGCCGAGCATTTCAAAGCAAGTGAGATGGCTCGTGTCGCCCACTTCGTCAATATCGCCCGTACGGATGCATTTTTGGTAATCAGTGAGGCGCGTTCCAGCAGGATGCGGCTCGCCCAAAAGATAAGGCACGAGCGGATGCATTCCCGCCGTTGTAAAAAGCACCGAAGGATCATTTTCGGGAATCAGGCTTTGCCCCGAAATTTCGGCGTGATTTTTGCTTTTAAAAAATTCGATAAATTTCGCACGAAGTTCGTTCGCAGTCATAATTTCAGTTTAATGGAAAACGCGAATATTGTCAATTAGTCGGAAGGAATGCGGCGTTTTCGTCCGCTTCATTGCAAAACGACTTTTTAACAGTTCGAACGTTGTTCTTGCAACGAGTCAAAATAAATAATGCGAAGTTTCCAGCGCACTTTCTTAGCTTAAAAAAAAGAAAATCATTGACTTTTTTGGTAAACATACCTATAATGTAAATCAACCGAAATTCATTTCGCCCAAATTGATTTCGGTAAAATGGAATAAGGTAAAGCGAGGCTAATTTTATGGAAGAGATTTTCAAGGGAAGAGCAACCGAACTCAAAGTACTGGATAAAAAATTCAAGAAAAACGGATTTGTTATGGCTGTCCTCTATGGCAGGCGAAGAATTGGAAAAACAAGGTTAGTTAATAAGTTTATAAGTGACCATAATTGTAAACATGTATCTTTTACAGCAGTCGAGCGAGGCGAACAAGAATTGCTGTCAATGCTAACGGAATCAGTGCTTGCATCTCTTGCGCCAGAACTGGTAGGGGAAATAAGTTTTAACTCCTTTGAAAAGCTGTTTGAATTTGTTGGCAAGCGAGCGGAAAAGGAAAGAGTCATTTTTTTTATAGATGAATATCCTTATCTTGCAAAAGAATGTCCGTATATTCAATCTGTGCTGCAAAAAGAGATTGATACCAACTGGAAAAAGGGAAATCTGTTTTTTATTATATGCGGCTCTCTTGTAAGTTTTATGAAGGATGAAGTTTTAGCGGAATCTGCTCCCTTGCATGGACGAAGCGATTTGGAGCTCAAACTCCATCCGTTTAATTATATTGAAACCGCAGATTTCTTGGATTCGTATACAAATGAAGAAAAAGCGATCTGTTATGGTCTTACCAATGGGGTTGCGAAATATATAGAGCAATTCGATACGGCTTTATCACTTGAAGAAAATATTGTCAATCAGTTTTATTCTATAGGCGGATATTTTTCGGAAGAACAGATAAAGACCGTAATTACGAGTGAAAGACAAAATCCTGCACTGTACAATTCAATAATATCAGCCATCGCGACAGGACACACAAAAAACAATGAGATTGCAACGTATGTAGGTGCTAGCGACATAACTTACCCGTTGAAGATTCTGACAAATGCAGAAATACTTGAAAGGAGAATGTCAAAAAAACCGTACTATGTCTTAAACGACTCTATGCTTGAATTTTGGTTCCGTTATGTGAACAGGGCGACAAGCCTTATAAACGCAGAAAAAGGAAGCGCCTACTATCATTCGGAAGTGAAGAGTCACCTCCATGATTTTATGGGCAAAATCTTTGAAAAAATTGCGAAGGAATATCTGATGATTCATGCGGGTACGGATAATTTTCCGCTTCTTACTGAAATTACAGATTTCCAGATGACGGTCATTGGTGAAGACAATAAAACAAAACAAATAGAAATAGATTTATTGGGAAAGAACGCAAAAAAAATACTGCTTGTTGGAGAATGCAAATTCACAAACACACAATTTGACAAGACTGAATACGAAAAGCTGCTGGATAAAATAAAATATGTGCCTGTTTCAAATCCACTGATTTGCATTTTTTCACTCAGCGGGTTTTCAGATTATGTAAGAGAAAATGCGAAAAATTGCAAGTTGATTGGAATTGATGATATGTATTTTAAATAGCGTGGGCTTTTGCATGAGAATTATGGTAAATATAAATCGATGGCTCTTGACTAGATAAAAAACAAAAATTCCCTAGTCAAAATAAGCCTTCCTGTACAACCTCTTGAGCAGCGGGAGCAAGTCCTCGCGCCTGTGGTTGTACCGCCACTCGCACTCCTTCAAGTGTAGCACAAAAGCGTCGGAACTGCAACCGTTGAACTTCGCGAGCCGCCTCTTGGCGAAGCTCCAGAAGTTCTCGATTCCGTTGACGTGGCTCTTGCCACGGGCGAACTCGTTCTCGCTGTGGCATTCGCAACGAAGTTTCCAGCGAGACGCGGTAGTGCTCGTAGCCGTTGAGCACGAGGCCGTCGTACGCCTTCCAGCCGTCCGTGTAAATCGTGGAGCTTTCAAGGATTAGACCCTTTATGACCGGCATAAGCGACTCCCTCGAGCAGTCGGGTACGACCGTCACGAACACCTTCTCTCCGCGCTTGAGCAGCCCGAACACGGGCGTCTTGCCGGCAGCCCCTCGCCCGCGCTTCCCCCGCACGCGCCTCGCGCCGAAGTACGACTCGTCCAGTTCGTACTCGCCGACCTCGCGCCCCGCCTCGCGGATGCTCTCGCTGAGGATCGCCCTGCGAAGCGGGTTGTGGTAGCGGTTGACGGTGTTCCTGTTCACCCCGCAGATTTCCGCCGCCTGCGTCGCCGTCAGGTCGTTCTTGAAGCACAGAAAAATCCTGTTCCTTTTCTGCGCCGTAACTCTTTGTTTTATCACTAGTTACATCCTATTTGGATTGTGTTAACTAGTCAAGAGCCAATCGATTATACTTACCATAATTTGGATTTATGTATAAGGATAAAAATGCGACAACCTCCAAGACGGCGTAGAAACTTTATCATTATGGAATAGAATTTTGTGCTGATAGTCGTTGCGTAATCGCATTTCAAAACTGACTGCATTACGAATCAGATTATACTTGCAAGAAATTCGCGTTAATTTCTCTTACTTTGAAATAACCTTTTATACAGTTGAGATTGATTACAGATATTTGAATATGATTCCTCTCGCGGAAGTCGGCATTCTTGTAAAGTTCGCATCCCTCAAAAAACACGCCCCGCACAAAATCATATTCATTCCTCTGTGATTTTCCCGTATAACAAGAGAATTGAATCAACATACCTCGACGCAAGCATCGAGGTATGCCGTTCTCATAAGACATTGCAGTCGGTTTTCAATCCCTTTATTACAACGCAATCATCGGAGCATGAAATCCTCCACACGAATCATAAAAATCAAACGAAATCAGCCTCGGCTTTTTATTCGTCATCAAAAGATATTATATCCATAGGTGATTCTACAGGAACCTCTGCCCACCATCGCTTCATACAATATTCACGAAGTTCTTTTGTTCGTTTATTTAATTCGACTTTGGTGAACTTGCCGTAATTCGCTATTTCACTTCCTAGCTTTTTCGTCATTGGGAATATACTTCTATCATAGCCAAGTTCGACTTTAATCAAAGGAACTCTTTTTTGAATTGCGGAATTCAATGATTTTTCAAGTAAACTCAAATTTCCAAGTCTGTGTTCATATGAACAGAAATCTTCCATATTTTCAAAACCAAGAGACTCGGGTGCAAAATCAAGAGTTTGAGCAAGAATGTGTTCTATAGTGGGTACGGTATTTACAATGTTTTTGAGTTCTTCGAGTGTATAATCTTTACTATTTATTTTTTCACAATAATCAACAAATATATTAAGTAGGGCGGCATTTGAATAAACGCCAACACCTAACGCCGCATCAAATTGCTCTTTGCTCATCCAGTTTTTATTAAACCAAAGAAGCCAATTCTGAATAGCTAAATTTGATTTAGAATCAATGGAGCTTACGAATTTCACGATATCAGCTTTAGGATTCGTTCCTCGAATTTTATATACACGTACATCAATAAGTTCAACTAAATCAAAAAATGTTATTCCGTCATAGTTATCACCCTCTAGATTTACAGATAAAAGCTGTTTTTCTTGTAGTTTTACAATTAAAGGATATAATGTTGCAGATAAATTAAGAATAACAAATAACTTATAGTATTTGGGAAGAGTTTGAGCATTATTGATAAGTTCATTTAAATTTATAAAAAATTCTTTTAGACTAATAATGTACCCCTCAATAAATGAGGACATTCCTTCTGTGTAATCACCATTTTTTCTTATATCAGTAAGTTTTTGCTTGATGCTTTTCAGAACGAAATCAGCCGTTGGTTCATAGTTATCAGAAAAATAAGTAACATAGTGATAACAAAGAATATTATCTTCATTAAAATCTTGTCTTTTAATCAAAGTAATTCCAAGTTTATCTCCATTATCTTTAATAGAATCATAAAATTCAAAGATCTCGCCGAATACGTGGTTTATTTCATCGTCATATTTTTTATTTAGATACTTATTTGAAAAATAAACTAAAAGACTTTTAATTTTTTCCATTATGGACAATGGTTTGCCACGATCATTTACAGTTTGGAAAATCCGAATGGCATCCCCTTCTGAATTTTCAATAAATTCCATTATTTCTAGATTCTCTACAGCATCCAGAAATCTCACAGGATCAAGTAATTGCTCAATTAAATTTTGTATTTCTTCCACGGCATCTTTTAGGAATCTTTGGCTCTTATTCTGTGGTTCTAAATTCGAAATATCACCGTCAATTAAAATCTTGAAGAAGTCTATATCTTTAACTAATGGAGTTAGACTGTACTTTCCACCTTTCTTTAAATAATGCATTTTCTGATAAAGTTTTACGTCTTCATCAGTTACTTTTCTAAGTAACTGCGCAATCAATAAAGTAATAGTTGTCAATCGCTGCTGACCATCAACAACATAAAATTTTTTTGCGTCATCGGCACATTTCGAGAGCACGATAGTACCGATATAATGAGATGAATTAGATTCGACAGCTTCTTTTATATCCTCAAATAAATCTCTAACCTGAGATTTTTCCCATGCATACCCACGCTGATAACATGGTATTTCAAAGACTCTATCATTAAACAAATCTGTAATTTTTATTGTTGCCATTATCATTCCCCTTGCTCAATATCTCTAAAAAGTATTGAATTATTAATATAATATCACAAATTTCGTATACAATCAACAAAACACTAGTCTGAGTACGTTTTCTACTAGATTTCGCACTTCTTACCTTTCTACAGAATTCTATTTCATATTCCATTGCTGTACTTATGCTGAATTTCCTTGTAATTTTGCAATTGAGTTTTATACACTCTTTTTCTCATGTTTCCTTTTTATTCTGCCCACAAAGCCTTTCCAACTCTCATATATCATAATTTTTCGTGCTGAAGCCCTAGTTCATAATCTCTTACAACTAGATTTAAAGATTCTCTTAGTCAAAAATGTCATAATCAACAATATCATTCCGCAGTTTCTTCAAAAGGGAATATTTATTATCATTATGAAATATGGCTCTTTTTATTTCCTCTGGAGAAATCAAAGTACTTTTATTCCTAGCCAGAAGAGTTTTATTTATAATGCGACTTAAAAATTTTATGTTGCTATCAGGATATTTTTTCTTTAAATCCATTAAATACAAGGCCTGAGACTTTATAGCGATGTTATTGTATCTTTCTTCAAGCAAGAAAGCTTTGACAATTTTTTTATAAGCAGTCTTTTTATTTACATCAAAAAGAACCTTATAATTTTCAGAATTTTTTGAAAACACAGGAGTGCAATGCCATTCGCTACCTGCCGACAAACCTTCTTCATAGTTTGGTTGATTGGATTTTTTATTATTTTTTTCAGGATACACTTTTATTGTTAGATTACTATCCATGTCATATTTTTCACTGGCAGAGGAAATCTGCAATAAATCTTTTCCTAATAATGGGTTTTAATCTAAAGAATAAAATTTTAAAAAGTTTTTTTGTCCTTTTATCCTACTATTGCAAACTTGGCAACTTGGAACAAAATTGTATAATGACAAACAAAACATCGGGTATTCGGATTTTGGGAAAAAATGATCAACATCAAAGGTTCGCCGAACTTCCTCATCTGTTGAAAACACTCCTGTATATGCCGCATCACAGTAAAAGCAGGAATGGATTTTTAATTTATCAGCATTTTTTTTGAAGAAATCTGCAATAAAATTTTTATAACAGTCATAACTGAATTTATTATCATCAAAAAGTTTTTTTAATTTTTTATCATCACTTCCTTTTTCTTTATACAATTCAAGAAAATAATCAAC
>CAMWWZ010000035.1 GCA_947178095.1 uncultured Treponema sp. | reverse complement strand
TCCGTAACGCTTAATATCTCTGCCTCTCAAAATGGGTCGTATAATTTCAGCAGTTTTTTTTCGTTCTTCTTCTGTCTTACAGTTAGAAAGTATTTCGTCTCGTTTTTCTTTGGTAATAATAAACGCATCGTTGAATCCAGTTTTAATTCCATAATTTATACTTATGTTCCAGTCTTTAAGGGGAACTCCAACAGATTCAATTTTACGCTTTATGCTTTGCTCTATAAGAGACAAAATCACCCAACTTTCATTTGTTGTAAAATTACACTCTGATGAATTTTGCTGAACAAAATCGCTCCTTTAAACTAAGCCATACAATTCCAAAAGTTTTTTTAACTATTCAATATCTATTTCATTTTTCCTAAAAATCGTGCTAGGGTGTTTCTGTTTACATTAAGTTCCTTTGCAATGCGACGCTGCGAAATTCCTATAGTCAAAAGTTCATCTATAATTTCACGTTTACCATACAGTTTGTGTTTTTCAGGTGAAGTCTTTCGACCTTTTGGTCTTCCAAATACAACGCCTTCTGCCTTTCTCAATTTTAACGCCTCCTTCGTCCGCTGGCTGATGAGGTTTCGCTCAATCTCCGCGCTCAGTCCGAACGCAAAGGCAAGCACCTTGCTTTGGATGTCGTCGCCAAGCCGGTAGTTGTCTTTTATAGTCCAGACTTTGCATTCCTTGTTCATGCAGATGTGGAGGATTTCCATAATCATAAACAGGTTGCGTCCGAGCCGGGAAAGTTCCGCGCATATAATCAGGTCGTCTTTCTTTACGGTCTTGAGCAGGCTGCCAAGCTTGCGCTTGTCATAGTTCTTCGTGCCGCTGATTGTCTCTTCAATCCACCCGTCAATCGCGAGGTTCTGCCTTTTGCAGAACGCGTTGATTTCAAAACGCTGGTTTTCCACCGTCTGCCTGTCCGTGGACACCCGAATATAGCCGTAAGTCATATTTTTCTCCTTGACCCATGTCGTGACATGTTCGGCATATCATTTTATCAGATGTCGTTTTCAAATTCAGGAATTGACGAACTTGCATATTGTTTGATATAATGGCAATGCATAATTTTGGAGATGTGGAAATTATGGAAGACTATTTGAAAATTTATGAAAAATTCAAAGACATCAAAGAAATAAAAGACTATATCGATGAAGTGAACGAACTCCGCTACTATTATGATTCACAACAGTTTGACAAAATGCACGAGCATATAAAAAAATTGATAACAAAATATCACGATGAAGCCGATGCTTGGAATTCTGTCAATCCTTGTAAGCCAACCACTCATCAACAATCCTATATAAACGCCGAAAACTTTTTGCAAGCGCAGGGTGCGAAACTGTTTTTTACGAAAGCGACAGATTTTAAGCAACAGTTGTTAAATTGATAAACTGGTATCATCTTTAGAATGGAAAAGTGATTTCTCCTTGACAAGTTTGTTTTTAAATGATTTAAATAATCGGAGTTGTATCAGAAATTATGGTCATGCAGGACGGCTCCGAAGGTTTCTTATGACGGATATGTCATTTTCAAGCTCTTCTTTTGTCTGATCGAGATATGGAATTCCCAGCGTGCTATACAGGGATAGTAAATCCAGCTTGTTTATTCCGAGAATCTGAGCCGCTTTTCCGTGTGAAATAGTTTCATTTTGAATATAGGGGTACAGAATCATTGCATTACGCACAAGGGCTTCGCTTTCATTCTGAACTGCCGTATACTCAACCATTGAGTCAGGAATCTTTATGGAAACATCCTGCATAGTCGTAATGTCGCCTCCATTCCTTAACAGTATAGCATATTTTTAAGAAGAAAGCATCATTTTTATTCAATAAAGTTAATATGCCTCCTTTGTCCGTTGATTCGTGCGGAGGGGTTCATACCCCGACGCTTGCGTCGCAATAAAAGGGTATAAAACCCGACTGCGATACCTTATGAGAACAACATACCTCGATGCTTGCGTCGAGGCATGTTGATTGATGATGTTTCCATTCATTTTTCGCCTTACGACATCCAACTATTGATTTTTTTCGCTTCCTTTGATATAATGTCCGAATGAGTAACTACAAAACATTTGTTATCGGTTTCCCCAGAATCGGGGCGAAAAGAGAATTGAAATTTGCGGAAGAAAAATATTTCGCAAAAGAGATTTCCTGCGAAGAATTGGAATCGTGCGCGAAGGCGCTTCGTGAATACGGCTGGAAAAAGCAGTCCGCCGCAAAGATTGATTTCATTCCGTCAAACGACTTCTCATATTACGATGCGATGCTTGACGTGGCGGTGATGCTCGGGGCGATTCCCTCCCGCTACAAGTCGCTTGGCTTGAGCGCGCTCGACACTTATTTCGCCATGGCGCACGGCTATCAAGGCGAGCAAGGCGACGTGAAGGCGCTTCCGATGAAAAAATGGTTCAACACGAACTACCATTACATTGTTCCCGAGCTTGAGCAGGACGCGAAGATCTCGCTCAACGCGGAAAAGATTCTCGCGGAATTTTCGGAAGCGAAAGCCATGGGAATTGAAACCGTTCCAAGCGTAATAGGCCCTTACACATTCTTGCGTTTCGCAACCTATGCGCAAGGAAAGAGCCGGGGCGACTATGCCGAAGACATTTGCGCCGCGTACAAAAAGCTTTTGGAAGAGGCAAGCGCGGCGGGCGCGAAATGGATTTCAATCTGCGAGCCTGCTTTGGTGTTCGACACGAACTCCTCGGACATGAAATTCTTTGAGTCGCTTTACGGAAAGATTCTCGACGGCAAAAAAATCAAAGTCATCCTGCAAACTTATTTCGGCGACATCCGCGACAGCTACGACGCTGTTACCGCGCTTCCATTCGACGGCTTCGGGCTTGACTTTGTGGAAGGAAAGGAAACCCTTTCGCTCGTGAAGAAGTCGTTTCCGAAGAACGCGCTTTTGTTCGCGGGAATCGCGACTGGAAAGAACATTTGGCGCGCGAACTACGCGAAGGCCGCGTCACTTTTGGCGGAAATCGAAAAATCCGTTCCGCGCGAAAATATCGTGGCAGGATTTTCATGCTCGCTTTTGCACGTTCCTTACACCACGCGCAACGAGGAAAAACTTTCCGCTGAAATTCTCAAGCATTTTTCGTTTGCGGAAGAAAAGCTTTCGGAACTTGCGGACATCGCTTGCGGCAAAACGAACTCTGAATTGTTCGACAAAAACCGCGTCTCTCCAAACGGCGATGTTCAGAACGCGCTCAAGAATTTGCGCGACGCCGATTTCGTGCGAAAGCCCGATTTCGCCGAACGCGAGAAAATCCAAAAGAAGGAATTCAATTTGCCTCCGTTCCCCACGACTACGATCGGCTCGTTTCCGCAGACGAGGGAAGTGCGGAAGAATCGCGCCGACTTCAAAAAGGGCGTGATAACAAAAGAACAGTATGTCGAATTCAACCGCAAGAAAATCGCCGAGTGCATCCGCTTGCAGGAAGGGCTTGACATAGACGTTTTGGTTCACGGCGAATTCGAGCGCAACGACATGGTGGAATATTTCGGAAACAATCTGGAAGGTTTCTTGTTCACGCAGAACGCATGGGTTCAGTCCTACGGAACTCGCTGTGTAAAGCCGCCTGTCATTTGGGGCGACGTGAGCCGAAAGAACGCCATCACTGTGGAATGGTCGGCTTACGCGCAGAGCCTTTCAAAGCGTCCTGTAAAAGGAATGCTCACAGGTCCTGTCACGATATTGAACTGGTCGTTCCCGCGCGAGGACGTTCCGATAAAAGAGCAGACTTTGCAAATCGCGCTCGCGATCAGGGACGAAGTGCTTGACTTGGAAAAGAACGGAATCAGGATAATTCAGATCGACGAGGCCGCGCTGCGCGAAAAGCTTCCGCTCCGAAAAAGCGACTGGCATTCGCAATATTTGGATTGGGCGATTCCGGCATTCCGTCTCGTGCATTCGGGAGTCAAGGCGGAGACGCAAATCCACACGCACATGTGCTACAGCGAATTCAACGACATCATCCGCGACATCGACGAAATGGATGCGGACGTGATCACGTTCGAAGCGAGCAGGAGCGACCTAAAGATTTTGGACGCGCTCAAAGAGGCGAACTTCCGCACGGAAGTAGGTCCTGGCGTCTACGACATCCATTCGCCGCGAATTCCTTCCAAAGATGAAATCGTTTCCGCGCTCGAAAAAATGGTGCAGAAAGAGCCAGTGGAAAAGCTTTGGGTGAATCCAGACTGCGGACTTAAGACGCGCGGAGACAGCGAGACTTTCGAAAGCCTCAAAAACCTTGTCGCCGCCGCGAAAGAAATGCGAAGCAAATACGAAAAATGAAAAAGAAGGAAAGCGTCATTTTCCAAAACAAGGTTTCTCGTTTTGCCGCGGCAAGGGCGCGCTTGGGAAGCATGGCATGCCGAAAACTTTTCGGCGTTCAGCGCGAGGCGTTGGACTTGGTGGCAGTTCCCAAGGGCGAAGTCTACAGGAATTTCCATGTGCTCACCTTGGTGCGGCGAAGCGAGGCCGAATCTATGCTCGACGAAAACGGCGCGCCCATCAAAGCGCGTGAAATCGAGCCGAACAATTCGCTTATCATCGGCACGATCAGGATGGGATTCGGGCATTGGCGGATTGCGATCGCGCTCGCGAGCGCGGCCCACAGCATGGGAGTCCGCGCCTACCTTTTGGACTTGATGTCGTTTTCGGGAACTCCTATCGAAAAGTCCATAAAATTTCTCGAAGGAATTTACAATTCGCTTTCGCGCTTTTCGCAGAAATCGAAAATTTTCAACACGCTGATTTGGGAGCCAATCACAAGCGGAATGAACGCGCATCTTGATTCTGCAATCCAAAACCGCGAAGTCTCGAAGCTTTTCAAGGCGGCGTTCGAAAAACTGCCGAAAGAAATTCCCGTTGTCGCAGCTCATCCTTGGGTGGGATGGAGCGCGGTTTTGTGCGGAATGAAAAAAGTCGTATCGATGATTCCCGACAATCTGCCGCTCGCGTTTTGGCTTGTGGAAGGAAGCGTCCACACGGTTCAGTCGCCAAGCGCGTACATGGGCTACCGCACGCTTCTCCACATGGAAAAGGGCGCGCCGATTTTGAACTGCCTTCCGCAGGAAGAAATCGTGCAGACCGGGCATTATGTTGACTACGAAATTCTCGCCTCGATAAAGTCGGACTGCGAAATGCGGCTTGAGCGCGAAAAAAATCACGAGGCGCGGCGCTTCCTTTTGACGATGGGAGGGGCTGGAGCACAGGCCGCGAAATTCGGCGAGATCGCAAATTATTGCAAGGCGTACATCGAGCAGGAAAAAGTCTGCCTTCTGATAAACATGGGCGACCACGAAGGCCGCTGGAATGAGCTCAAGCGCGAGCTTGAAAAAATATCGATTCCGTACCAAATGCACACGGACTGGGAAGAAACACAATCGTTCGCGGAAGGCGCGAAACAAAACAAGTTGGCTGGCGTGCACGTTTTCTTGCATTCTGATTTTTATGCGGCGGTATATTGCACGAACCTTCTGATGCACGTAAGCGACGTGATGATAACGAAGCCGAGCGAACTTTCGTTCTATCCGATTCCGAAGCTTTTCATCCAGCGCGTCGGGCGGCATGAGGCGTGGGGCGCGATTCGTTCTTCCGAAATCGGCGGCGGCACGAAGGAAGCCGACAATCCACAAATCTTGAGACGCATTTTAAAGACGCTGATCGAAGAGGACGACCTTCTCAAACTTTACATCAAAAATATTTTGGACAACGACAAAATAAAAATATACGACGGTGCAATCAATGTTGTAAAAATCGCGATGAAGTGATATAATAAAAAAACTGCTTCAAGAACAGAAAGTCGCCCAAAAAAGTGATTGCATTCTGCAAAATGCGTTCGCTAGAACAAGGCGGCTTGCTTGTTTTTTTGAAGTGGCTTAAGGAGTTTAATTATGGATTTTGTTGAACAATTGAAGGAAAAGGCAAAGGCTGCGGGAAAGAAAATCGTCCTGTGCGAAGGCGAGGACAAGCGCGTTGTTGAAGCGGCGGCGAAAATCGTGCGCGAAGGCATCGCGAAAATCATCCTCATCGGAAACGCCGAAGAATGCAAGCGCGTCGCGCCCGAAGTGGACACAAGCGGAATCGAGTTAGTCGATCCTGCAACAAGCACGAACATCGACAAGTACGCGGAAATTTTGTTCAAGGCGCGCGAAGGAAAAATAAACAAGAAAACAGGCGCGCCCGAATACGCCACGGTGGAGGACGCGAAAGCCTATCTGCTGAAAGACCGAACGATGTTCGGCGCGTTGATTCTGAAAGCAGGCGATGCCGACGGCTTTGTCTCGGGCGCGTGCCATTCCACGGCGAACACGCTTCGCCCGGGACTTCAAGTCATAAAGACTGCGGCGGGAATCAAGACCGTCTCGTCAAGCTTCATCATGGTCGCTCCGCAAGGCGGCAACAAATACATTCCCGAAGGAGTGGCTCTTTTGGCAGACTGCGCGATAAACATCGAGCCTTCCGCCGAGGAACTTTCGGACATCGCGATTGCCACGGCGGACACCGCGAAAAAGATTGCTGGAATCGAGCCGCGTGTCGCGCTCCTTTCGTTCAGCACAAAGGGAAGCGGAAACGACGACAAATTTTTCAAGAGCGTTCCGAAAGTGCAGGAAGCCGTGCGGCTTGCAAAGGAAAAGGCTCCCGACCTCGCGCTTGACGGCGAGTTCCAGTTTGACGCGGCGATCGCTCCTGAAGTGGGCGCGCTCAAAGCCCCGGGAAGCGAAGTGGCAGGACATGCGAACGTATTTGTTTTTCCAAACATCAACGCGGGCAACATCGGCTACAAAATCGCGCAGAGAATGGGCGGCTGGATGGCAATTGGCCCTGTGTGCCAAGGATTCGCGAAGCCGCTCAACGACTTGAGCCGAGGCTGCAATGTCGATGACATCGTGGCGACCGTTGCGGTTACCGCGTTGCAGGCGTAATTCAGACAAAAAAAATCCGCCGAAAGGCGGATTTTTTTATAGACGATGTTGGAGTTGGACCAACGACCCCTTCCGTGTGAAGGAAGTGCTCTACCACTGAGCTAATCGTCCACGGCAATGAAAATATTCTATCATAAAAATTATTTTTGCGCAAGAGGAAATCGCGGCAAATCGAAATTTTTTTTTGCAGGGCAATGTCCTGTCGGCGAATTTCGTTTGCGCGAGAATCCTCACTTTCCGCAATTCTCATTTCACCACGCCGCCATGGTAATGGCATTCGTAGCATTTTTCGTCGTGGAAGAAAATTTCTTCGAAGCCTTGAAACCATTCCATTTCGCCTTGGATTTCGGTTTTGTAGAGAAACTCGCCTGCGGAAAAATGGCGCGGGCCACGCGGAAATTGTTCCGTGCAGTTTCGCAATGCGGATTTCAAAAAGTCGCCTGAAAAATTTTCGTTTAAAACTCTTCCCGAATAATTCATCGCCCAAAAAGGCGAGCCGTTTTTCCAAACCGCCTCTTCGCCAGAAAATTTTTCTCCGCCAAGATAAGTGTCGATGTAAAGCCAGCCGTTTTCTTCAAAACGGAAATCGTGCGATTGCGGACGGCTCGACTCGCATTGGCCGGCCGCGGCCGCGTAAGTGTTCTTTGCGGCCTTCATCCTGAAAAGCGCGAGCTCGCGCATTTCGCTTGTTTTTGCGTGAACGAGTTTTTTTTCGCATTCGCCGTTTTTCACGAGATAGTCCAGAGACACGCTGAAAATGCGGCTCAATTCGCAAAGGTTTTGAATGTCGGGGAACGCCTGCGCGCTTTCCCATCTTGCCACCGCCTGGCGCGAAATCCCGAGTGCTTGCGAAAGTTCTTCTTGCGTTATTTTGTGCCGCGCTCTCAATGTTTTTAGTTTTTCGTTGAAATTCATTTTTCCTCCTACTTTAATTAAAATTGCAACGTGAATTTTCAAAAACATTTTAGCATCTTTCTTTTTGAAATGAAATCACCCATAAGTTGCGATTTTGCAATTTTTTGGTTGTACGATTTTCCTTGACGAAAATTCGCTTGCAAAATTTCAAAATTTTTTCCTAAACAATTTTTCTGCGATTCCGATAATCTAAATGAATAATTGTAGGCGGAGGTCTTCTATGGCAAGTGGCGAACTCGCCGCGCTTTTGGAGCAGGAAATCGCGCTCGTGGAAAAAATCCTTGAATGCCAGGCGAGCGTGTATTCCACGGTGAAAGAAAAAAATTGGGTGAATCTCGAGCGCGACATCGATTGCCTGAACGAACTTTCGTCGCAGTTTTCCGCGATGGAAGCAAAGCGCGATTCTTTGATTGCGAAGCATGGCGAAGATTCTCGCGAACTTTTGGCGAAGTTGCGTTCGCGCCTTTTGAAATCGAAGGTGCAGAATTTCGCGCTGAACACTTACATCGAGACGATGCAGAATTTCGTGCGAGGCGTTTTGGAAAACGCGGTTCCGCAAAGGCGCAACGTTTTGTATTCGCGCGAAGGAAAGATTCTCAAGCCCGAGCCGCAGAGCGTCGTGCTCAATAAGATTTTGTAGGAGGAAATTATGTCAACTTTTTCAGGAATAGAAATCGGAAAGCGCAGCATGAACGCGCACCAAAGCTCGATCACAACTGCGGGTCACAACATCACGAACGCGAACACGGAAGGCTATTCGCGCCAGCGCGTCCAGCTCCGCGCATTTGATCCGATTTATCGCCCCGACCTTTCACGCGCGGAAGTTCCCGGACAGATAGGGCAGGGAATGGAAGCGCAGAGCATAAAGCGCGTTCGCGACGAAATGCTCGACCAGCGAATCGTGGAGCAGAGCAATCAGGAAACGTATTGGGAAACGCGCAGCAAATATTACATGATGCTCGAGCAGATTTACAACGAGCCGGACGACGTTTCGATCCGCACGACGATGGACAAATTCTGGGAGTCTTGGCAGGAACTTTCGCTTTATCCCGAAAGCCAGGCGCATCGTGAGGCGGTGGTTTCTCGCGGACAGTCGCTCGTCAATTCGATTCAAAATCGCGACAAGGCTTTGACTGGAATCGGAAATCTTTTGAACAGCGACATCGAGTCGAACGTGGCGCAGCTCAACGACTACGCGAATCAAATAGCGGCTCTTTCAAAAGAAATCGTCCGTTCCAAGGCGATGGGCGACAATCCGAACGACTTGATGGACAGGCGCGACTTGCTCGTGGAAAAGCTTTCGAAGATCGCGAACATCACGAGCGACCAGCGCGACAGCGACGAATACATGGTTCATCTTGAAGGACACATTTTGGTGCAAGGCGGCATCGCGCGCCAGTTCGACGTGGAAAGCGTCGTGGACAACAACGGTTACAGCCGCGTGGTTTGGGCGGACACTCGAAACGAGGCGGTAGTGAAGGGCGGCTCGCTCGGCGCGTTGATCGAGCTTCGCGACGTTGACGTTCGCAACGAAATCCAGTCGCTCAACACGATGACGATGAATTTCGCGGACTTGGTGAACGACGTGCACCGCAATTCGGTGGGCGCGAACAACACGACAGGGCTTGACTTTTTCGTGCAGCGTCCGTTTGTGGAAAACACCAACGGCAACTACGATTCGAACGGAGACGGCGTGGAAGACCAGACTTACGCATTCCGTTTTACTGGAACGAATTCGCTCGACGCGCAGGAGCAAATCGGAATTGCGGGCGTGATGACTCTTTCAGGACATGCGGGAAATATCCAAGTTCCGTATTATCCCACGGACCGCGTTGAAGATGTCATCAACAGGATAAACGATTCGAACGGCGAAGTGAAGGCGTATCTTGACCGCAACAATAATTTGGTGCTCAAAGCCACGGCCGCGCAGGAAATCGAAAATCCTGATTTCGTGATTCGCCATGTCGAAGATTCGGGATATTTCCTTGCGGGATATTCTGGAATCTTGCGGGGAACTGGCGCGGAAAACGCCTACGATTTCGGAACTGCGAACGCCGTGGACGTGCTCCGAGGAATGGACGGGGAGGGCGCGCGCGCTCAGTTCGCCGTCGCTCCGTACACGAATCCTTCGACTTACCTTGAAATCAACGCCGCGATTCGGAACGATGTGATGAGCGTCGCCTCCGCTTATGCCGACCACACAGGCCGCGCAGTGAACGGAGACGGACGCGCCGCCACGGAAATCGCTTCGATTCGCAATACGAAAGTGATGATAGGGCGGCAACGCACGCTCGACGATTATTTCGCCGACACGGTTACGAACGTCGGGCTTATGGGTGAGCAGGCGGAGACCAACATGCTCAGCCAAAACGCCGTGATGGACGATTTGCGCGGATTGCGCGATTCCATCAGCGGAGTGAACATCGACGAGGAACTTGCGGACATCATGAAATTCCAGCACGGCTACAATGCCGCCGCGAAATTCATCAGCGTGTTCGACTCGCTCATTGATACGGTTATAAATCGACTTGGCGTGTGATGATTTTTCATCGCGCGGATTTGCAAAATGTGTGCGTTTTCATTTCACTGCAAACGCACGTAAAAGCTAATCACAATTTTGCAAAATTATGATTGGCTTTTTATGGGAGAAAAAATATGAGAAGAATAAGTTCTGGAATGAATGACACTGACGTTCAGTCGCGACTTCGCATTCAGGAATTCAAACTGAACAAGGCGAACAACCAGCTCGGAAGCCAACGTCGCATCCAAGAATTGCGCGACGATCCGATCGCAGCGGGACACTTGGTGCGCTACCAGTCGTTTGAAGGGCGCATGAAGCAGTTCGAGGCGAACGCGCAAACTTTGACAGAACGCTTTACCGTTCGCGAAGGCTACATCAACGATTCTCTCCAAATCATGCATCGAATTCGCGAGCTTGCCGTCCAAGGCGCGCACGGAACTTACACCGCCGAAGACTTGCACAACATGGCTGGCGAAGTGGATCAGCTTTTGCGCGAAATAATCCAAAACGCCAATGCTGTTGACCAAGACGGAAACGCGCTTTTCGCGGGCACGAACACAAAGGCTACTGCGTTCGAAGTGGAAATGGGCAACGTCGAAGGCTCGGGCGTTCCGATGATCGCGCAGGTCGTCTACAACGGAAATGTCGGCACGAATAATGTCGAAGTTGACGAAGGCCAATATCTTGAAGTGAACAATTCCGGAAACCGAACGTTCTGGGCGGAAGCGCAGATGTTGACGAGCGGACGGGACGCGACTCAATGGCAGGCGCAGGAAGACGGAATTATTTCGGTTGACGGAAAAGAAATTTCGGTTTCCCGAGGCGACAATGTTTACGCGCTGATTTCGAAAATCAACAATTCGGACGCGGCGGTAAAGGCGAGCCTCGATCCGCTCACGCAGGGAATCCATCTTCAGACGACGGACGCAAGGCAGCTTTGGCTTTCCGACGTGCGCGGAACTGTCCTCACGGATTTGGGCGTGATAAGCGGCGCGGAACAGCGTCCTCCGTACAACGCTGCGAACAGCGCGCGCGTTTCGGGCGGCTCGCTTTTTGACAGCGTGATTGCCTTGCGCGACGCGATGCTTCGAGGCGACCATGAGGCTATCGGCGGCCGCGTTCTCGGCTCGCTTGATGCCGGAATGTCGAATTTGGTGACGCGGCTTTCCGAAAATGGCTCTAACTACGAGCGCGCAATGCTCAACGTCACTCGCAATTCTCAGACCGCGCTCAATGTCACGAAAATGATTTCCAGCGAAGGCGACCTCGATTTCACCAAGGCTGTGACGGATATGAAGATGCTCGACTATGTGCATCAGGCTTCTCTTTCTGTCGCGGGCAAAATGTATTCGAGCACGCTTTTGAATTATATGCGATAACGGAGTTTTGCGAAAATGGATGTCAAGACGAAATTGGGAACGACGGTTCAAGTTGAAAAGGAAAATCTTTTGGAATTTCCTGAAGGACTTTTCGGATTCGAAGAATACAAGAATTACGCCATTTTTGAAAGCGAATATTCGCCTTTTATGTGGATGCAGTCGCTTGAAGAAGAACGGCTCGCTTTTCTCATAGTCGATCCATTTGTCGTCGCGCCAGAATACGAGCTTGATGTCGATGACAAGGCTCTTTCCAAAATCGCCGTAACTTCGCCCGCGCAAGTTCACGTCATGGTGATCGTTACGATTCCGTCCGACGGCTCGCCCATCACCGTGAACTTGCAAGGTCCGCTCGTCATAAATCACACGAACCAAAAATGCATGCAGGTGATTTTGAACGGCAACAAGTGGAGCACGAAATTCGATGTGCTCAAGTCGCTGAAGGCGAGCGAAGAAAAATCCGCCTCCGTCAAAAACGGAGGAAACTGATGCTGATTCTTTCAAGGAAAACCGACGAGAAAATCAAGATCGGCGATGAAATCACAATCACGATAATTGAAGTGCGCGGCGACCAAGTGAAAGTCGGCGTGGAAGCGCCAAAGGACGTGAAAGTTTTCCGCCAGGAAGTTTTCAACGCGATAAAGAACGAAAACAAGTCGGCCGCGGAAATTCCGAGCGCGGAAAACATCGACCGCCTGAAAAAACTTTTGAAAGTTTAAAACGCGATTTTGCAGCGAAGCAAAAAACTCGGCATTGAAAACTGCGACGCTTATTTTGTCGCAGTTTTCAATTCGGCTTCGCTCGCGCGGAAATATTGCGGGCCTTCGTATTCCAAAATGCGAGATTCGTTGTGCGCGATTTTTTCTTCCGCCAAATCAAAAAGGCTTTTCAAATTCGCAGTTTCGCCTTTTGCCCAAAGCAGCTTTTTTTCTTGCAGGAAATTTCTTCGCGCGCATGCTTCCAGAAAAGTCTCGGCTTCTCCCGCGACAAAAATTTCTTCGCGGCTTTCTTTTCCATTTGATTTTTTTTCTTGCGAATTTTTTTCTTGGAAAAATTCTTCCAATTTTTGCATCAAATCAGAAAGTTCAAAATCGTCGCAGGAAATTATTTCCTTTCCGGAAAAAAACGCCTTCGCGAAAAATTTGTCCTTCCGCGCGTCGATTACGGAAAGAATCGCGCCGCCGAAATCCATGAAAGGCGCGGCATAATAGTCGAGCGAGTTCACGGCATAAATCGGAATTCCGTGCGCTGCTTCGATTGCCTTTAGCGCGGCAAAACTGAGCCGCAATCCCGTAAAAGAGCCGGGACCTGAGCATAAGGCTGTGTAGTCCAGCTCGCTTGGTGCGATTTCCGCCTGCGACAAAACATAGTCGATTGCGGGAAGAAGTTTTTCGCTTTGCCGCATGCCAAGGTCGAGCGTGAGCGAAACCAAGTTTTCGCCTTTTTTTGCCGCCACCGTGATTTTTGAAATCGAAGTGTCCAAAGCGAGCGCGTTCATTGTGCGCCTCCGAAATTTTCGTATGGCCAATTTTCCACGCTGACTTTCCTTGCCGAATGCGCATCGCTTTCCAAGCCTTCGCGCTCTTCGTTTTCAATTTTTATTTTTATCGTGCGCGAAGGAAGTTCTTCCATGATTTTTTCGCTCCATTCAATCACGCAGACTCCGTTTCCGTAAAGCATTTCGTCCGCGCCCAAATTCGCAAAATCGTCCGCGCCTTGCAAGCGATACACGTCGAAATGATAGAGCGGCATTTTTCCCGCATATTCAGAAACGAGGCAAAAAGTGGGGCTTGTGATTGTGTCGTCCACGCCGAGCGCGCGCGCGATTCCTTTTGTGATCGTGGTTTTTCCGGCGGCGAGATTTCCTTCAAGCGCGATGATGTCGCCCGGACGCAAAAGCGCGCCGAGCCTTTCTCCAAGCGCGACGGTCTCTTCCGCCGAAGCGGTGCGGAAAATCATATCGGCAAAGTTCCGTTGTCGTCAAGCTTTAAAATAGTTTCTTTTAAAGCCTTTATGATAGGAAGCGCCGGATAATTCGGCTGATTCAAGAGACTGATGTCGATTTCTTTGTTCCCAAATGGCCCCATTTCAATGCAGAATTCAATTTCCGAATCCACAATTTCGGTGGGCAGTTTGAGAGAAGCGACGGCCTTGTAGCGTCTTATGTAATAAATTGCGCCCGGCGCGCGCTCGATGTTTTTTAGTTCCAGTACTTCCATTGGTTTTACCTGCAACGTGGTATTCTATTATAGCACATCGCGAAAAAAAAATCAAGTAAATTATGCATAATTGTATACATAAGAAAAAATTTCGTTGCGCTGCTTTCCCGAAATGTCCATGAAAGAAATGTGCAGCGCATGCATGCCTTTTTTTTGGCTCACGCCCACAATCAGTCCGCAGCATTCGATTTTTTCATATCCCGAAAGATTTATTTCCATCCATATTTTTTGGTTGCGGCTTATTGGCAGCTTCGTGATAATCATGCAGCCGCTCGCCGAAATGTCCACGAGCCAGCCCCTGTACCTGTTTTCCTTGGGCTTGTACCTTGTCTCTCCGTTCTTGTCTTTTTCTTCTTTTACCGCGCTGAAAAAGCAGTCGATGCCGACGTTCGCCCGTTTGTATTCCCGCATGTTTTGCATGGAAACTGCGCTCATGTGCTGGACGACCATTTCCCTCGTGTCGTCTTTTCCGAATTGAAAGCGAATCAGCCTTGTCGAGAGCGTATACTTGATGTTTTGGTGCGAAAAGTATTTCATCTCGAATTTTTCGAGCGGCTTTGGACAGAATTCCGATTTTTCAAAATCTTCCGGAACGGAAAGCGTCAAGTCTTCCTTTTCGTTTTTGAGTATTTTGAAATTGTGTTGGATTCCCATAGGATCTTCGAAACTCAAAAGTTCGCCCACGGGAATGTTTCGCGAAGATGAAATCGTCCTTTTCACGGAAAGGATTTTGTCCAAATGCGCGCGGAGCTTGAAAAACGCGAGCATCTCTTCTTCCGTGCCGCTGCCTTCGTTTTTCATGCGCTCGAATTCGCGCTTGAACAAATTGTCGATTTCTTCCGGATTTGACCAACTGTAATAGATGTTCCTGATTTTCGAAGTGTTGCAAATTTTGAAAAGCAGGCTCGCTTCCGGCCGCGTGAGATTTATCTTTTTCGCCAAAGCCTGAACGTCGGGCAGGGTCGTGGCGCGGTTTTTCTGCGCGTTGATATATTCCGGTGAAGTCGTGTATTTTTTCAGGAGACGAACCAAAAGCCAAATTACCAGCAAAATCGCGATTGCGGCTATGGCAATCAAAATGACGACATATTGAATCGCCGTCTGCCTTGCCGCCAAAGGTGAGCCGCCCATATCACAAATCCTTGACGGCTTGTGCCAGTGCCTTGAGCCTTGGGCTGATTTCGTATTCGGCAAGGTCGCCCAAAAGCACCGTGTCGCCGCTTTCCATCGCGCCGTTCAAATCGTTGAAAATCGGCATTAAATCCGCGAAAAAGTCCGAAAGGCTTTTTCCTTCCACGCTGATTTTTCCGAATTTTTCGGGAAAAAGCGCGGAAATCGCCGTGACGTGGCAGAATTTGTCAACCACGTCCGCGAGCTTTGCTATCGAGGCCTTCGCCTTGGAATCGCTTCCGCTTTTAAAAAGCGCGGGCAGTTCGAGCAAAATCTCAACGGTCTCGCTTATTTCCGCCGCGGAATCCTTGAACGCCTGCGCCACGGCTTCCTGCGAGACTGTCGTGAGCTCGATCCGAGTGTCGTCTTTCAATTCTTGCGCCGCCGCATTGTCGAATTCGTCCGCGCTGATTTCCTTTCCGTCAATCCTTATTCCCACCGTGGCGCAATTGTTTTCCTGCGCCGTTTCTTCGAAAGAGCGCAGGACTTCGCCGACCGTTTTTTCGCCTTCGAGCGTTATGTCGATATGCTCGCCGTTGAGATAAAATTCCATCTTATCCTCCAGATTAAGTTCATTTACAAAATTTAAAACTGCCGCTAGTTGTTTCCGCTTTGCTGCTTTCCGAAATTGGAAATTGCGTTCTGCTGATTTTCAAGGCTGTTCAACGCGCCTTCCATTTGTCCGTACTTGTAGCGCAAGTCTCCTTCTTTTTTGTCGAGCTGCGTCTCAAGCCGCGCGATTTTCTTTTGCGCAGCGTCGATTTGCTTGTCAAGCAGGCTCGTCTTTGTCGCGAGAATTCCGCCGCTTTGGACATAGCTTGTCAGATGCTTGTCGATCAAGTATCCGATTCCGCTGTCCACAATCAAGTCCCCGTCGGTGTCGTATCCGAAAATCTTTTTTATGTCGTCAAGATTGTCGCGCAAATTCTCATCGAGCTTTTTTTCGTCGATTTCAAGGTAGCCGCGCATTTTGCCCGGATTGTAGCCGGAAAAATTCGTCGCGTTCGTGCTTATTCCGATTTGCGAAAGCATCGAAATCGCGGCGTTGTCCTCGAAATTGTATCGCGCCGAGAGAATCTGCTGCATTGTGCCTTTCGCGCTCGAAAGCGAGAAGTCGTTGAAAAAAAGTCCGAGCTTCTTTTCGTAATCCTCGCGTTCGTCCGCGCTCAAATAGTCGAGCTCTTGGATTATTTCAGGCTTGTTCTGCAAAAGCACGTTCAGTTCCGCGACTGTCTGATTGTATTTTCCGACGAAATTTATCAATGCGGTTTTCGCGCTTTCCGTGTCGGGATTTATCGAAATTGTCGCGGTCTTTTCCGTCTTGTCGTTCAGGTGGAGCGTGACGCCAGGAACCACGTCGTCGATGGTGTTGCCGGGACGCGAAATCGTTATTCCCTCGTATTTTATGATGGCGTCTCCCGCTTTGCTCACCGCATGCAGTGGCTCGTATCCCAAGTCCTTCGAAGAGTCAACCGCCGACATTCCGCTCAGATTCAGCTGGACTCCCGTGTTGCGGTTTCTTACGACAATCGCGCTTATTCCGGGAAAATCCTTCGCGTCGAGCGTCACTTTTACTCCGTCGTCTCCGTAATTCCAAAGAACTTTTTCCACGGGAATTTCTTTTTCATTGCCGCTTGAATCCATCGCATACAAGACCGAATCGTCGCGAATTTCTTGCAAGGGCGGCATTTCCTTTGCCTGGCTTGGCGCGATTCCCGTGTCGGATTTTTCGTTTTGAATGCTGATTCCCTTGAACGAAACGGCGCCAGCGTCCGGCATTTTTGGACTTCCGCGCGATGCGTTTATCGCCAAAGTGATGTCCGCAACTTTTTTCGCGCTCATGGTGAATTCGATTTTGGAATTTTCGTTTTCGGCGACGGAGCGGGGCAGGGCGATTTCCGCCGCGCCTCGTGGACCTATGCTTATTCCGTTTTCGGAGGCTCTTACCGTGGTCGTGCCCAAAGGCGGCATTCCTTCCGATGCGGCTTCATTCGAATTGCTTGGCGCGGAAATTTCCGACATGCTCGTCCCGAATTCGGTCGGCGCGGAAACAGCCTTTTTTATCATTTGCTTTTCCACGGCGAAGTCCAGTGCCGAATCTTCAAAAGAGATTCTGTTTTCCGCGCCCGTCTTGAGGGCTTCCAGCAAAAGAGCCTTCTTTCCTTTGTTCACGCCGATGAGGGATGCTTTCATTGCGTCCGCGCCGCGCTTGTTGAGCGAGGTTATGAAATCCTCGATTTTTCCGCCGCGCCATTTGAAAGAAATCTTGCTTTCCCCGATTTTGAATGTATATGTGCCTTCCGGTACGGTTTCGCCTTTTTCGATTTCCTTCGAGAGAAATCTGTCGGCGGTCGCCGGAGTGATAACGTCGATTTTAAAAGAAGAGTAGGGCGCGTCCCTTCCCGCGTCCGCAGTTATGGCGAATTCATCGCTCGATGAGGCTAGTTTGTTGTTGAACGGGTTGTCAAACGAATAAAGTGACTTCACGCTGTCTCGCAGTGACGTCATCTTCTTGTTGACGTCTCGCCACGCGCTCTGCTGCGTTTTGTACGTTTCGAGCGTATTCTGCTCCCTTGTAAGCGGAATACGTTCTACCTTCATCAGACCTTCTACGAGATCATTTGTCTTGTACTTGTCGCTGACCCCAGGTATGTTTACGCCTGCCATGGACCTCTGATGATTCGAAAAACGATATGCCTCCCACCCAATCTTAAATCATTTGATCAAACAAAAGACCTATGGTCTTTCGCATGTTGATTTTTATCCGCTGCATATCCTCGGATGGAATTTCCTTTACCACTTTGTTCGTGGAAGAATCTACCACCCTGACTACGACACTGCCCAGCTCTTCGTTTACGGAAAACTGAAGCCTGTGTCCCATCACTTGATCCGACAGTTTTTGAAGCTGCTGGGCATTGGCCTGGGCTTGAGCCATGTTTTGCTCGATATTTTGAACGACTTTCGCGCCGTTCGCGATATTGAGCCGCTGTTCTACACTTCCTGTATCAGCCTTGCTGAGCGGGACGGAACTGTAGTGCTTCTGGCCATCCATTGCCAAAGACTGACCTATGGCGTTTACGTTCATAGGTGTTCCTCCTTGTAATTTGCGGAAAAATGCCAGGCATTCTTCCAGTCAAAGGGCTCGTTTTGCAAGCCCAAAAGTTTGGAGAAAGGGAAGGGGCGCACCTTCCCTTTCTCCGTTCGTCCGAAAAGACGACATCCAGAAATCTCTTCGGATTTTTTTTTCTATCTCAAGAGCGCGAGAACGTTCTGAGATTGCGCGTTCGCCTGTGCGAGCATCGCAGTTCCAGACTGTGTGAGAATCTGGTTCTTTGTATACTCGACGATTTCGGCCGCCATGTCCGTATCGCGAATGCGGGACTCGGAAGCCTGAAGGTTTTCGGCGGCAATTGCGATTCCGTTTGATGCCATTTCAAAGCGGTTCTGGTATGCACCAAGATCCGCGCGCTGCTTCGCAATGCTTTTGAGCGCTTCGTCAACTGTGCCAATCGCGGCGTTCGCTTGGTCGGCAGACGCGATGTTGATTTGCTCTTCTTCTCCCTGACCTCCTTTGAGACCAAGGGCATCGGCAGACATATTGCCTACATAGGCGCGGACATTCTGATCCATGTTTGCTCCAATCTGGAACAAAATTCCGTCAGTGTCTCCGCCCTCGGCGAATCTTCCCGTAAGAAGAGACATGCCGTTGAACTGAGCCTGGCTAGCGATGCGGTCAACTTCGGCTACAAGCTGTGAAACTTCCACCTGAATCTGCATGCGATCCTCGTCGGAATAGATTCCGTTGGCGGACTGCACTGCAAGTTCGCGCACGCGCTGAAGGATGTCCGTAGTTTCCTGCAAATATCCTTCTGTAGTCTGAATGAACGAAACTCCGTTTTGGATGTTCCTGTTCGCCTGATTCAATCCGCGGATTTGAGCGCGCATTTTCTCCGAGACTGCAAGTCCGGAAGCGTCGTCGCCAGCGCGGTTGATTCTCTCTCCAGAGCTGAGTTTTTCGATGTTGCCCATCAGCGCGTCGTTGGAAACTCCAAGCGTGCGGTCGGCATACAAAGCACTCATGTTGTGGTTAATAATCATTTTTGGCCCTCCATGTTATTTTATGGAAATGCACCGCCTCATGCGATGCTTCCCGCCTCTGAACGAAACGGCCGCCTTCCGCCCGAACGATTTTGCGCCCTCGTCCGAGAGTATTGTTCGACTGTCTCCGGCAGGAAAAAGCATTCTAGAAATTCTAAAGTGCTTTTTCCTGCGTCAAAGACTCATGGAACGCCATAGTTTTCAAAGAACAAACAAAATCGGCTAAAATAAGCCTTTTACAGTATAAGCGGATTTTTCGAATTTGTAAAGGGGTTGGAGCAACAAAAACCGCTTTTTTTCGTCTTTTTTTTGCCGAAATCTGGATTGGAAGCCAAGGCGGGGAAGGGGCTTTGAGTTTCCGGAATCTTCCAAAAAAACTTGCCGCCCGTTTTCCCAAACTTAAGTCCGTGAAAAACTTCGCGCCACTTCGTTTTGCCTTGAATCTTCTAATCCGAATCCTTACCTCAGCAAAGAAAGCACGTTTTGGCTCTGCGAATTCGCCTGCGCGAGCATCGCAGTTCCGGCCTGCTGAAGGATGGAATTCTTCGTGAATTCGACCATCTGGCTTGCCATGTCCGTGTCGCGGATGCGGCTTTCGGAAGCCTGAAGGTTTTCGGCGGAAATGTCCAAACCTTTCACGGCGTATTCCATGCGGTTTTGGTATGCGCCGAGGTCGGCACGCTGCTTGTTGATTTTGACAAGCGCCGCGTCAATCGTGCCAATGGCGCGGTTTGCGTCTTCCGGCACTTGGAGGGAAATCTTTTCGCCTGAGCCGAGTTCGCGCACTCCGAGAGCTTCCGCCGTCATAGTTCCGATGAACACCTGCATGCGCTGGTCCATGTTAGCTCCGATGTGGAACCACATTGAGCCAGTGACGACATTCTCTCCTGTGGGGAGTGCGAAGCGTCCTGTAAGCATGTTCATTCCGTTGAACTGGGCGGTGCTTGCGATGCGGTCAACTTCGGAAACGAGCGCGCTCACTTCCACCTGAATCTGCATGCGATCCTCGTCGGAATAGATTCCGTTCGAAGCCTGGACAGCGAGCTGCCTGATGCGCTGCATGATGTCGGTGGTTTCCTGCAAGTAGCCTTCGGTTGTTTGAATGAAGCTGATTCCGTTCTGCGCGTTCTGGCTGGCCTGATTCAATCCGCGGATTTGCGCGCGCATTTTTTCCGAAACGGCAAGTCCGGAAGCGTCGTCGCCCGCGCGGTTGATCTTCATGCCTGAAGAGAGCTTTTCCATGTCTTTGGAAAGATCGAGGCCCGTTACGCCCAATTGACGATTGGCATACAATGCCGACATGTTGTGGTTGATAACCATAGTATTTCCTCCTTGGAAATATGAACATCGACGCGAAATTTTTTCCGCGCGACTAAAGGCAAAATCCTTTTTGCCCGAAATATAAAAATGTGCTTCAGCATAACAAGGCTACATCCACACATTTTTATACTGAATCGTTTGAAGTCGGTTCCGACGGAACTTTACCCTTCATAACTCCTCATTATTATTTTCGGACGCATCGTAAAAAAACTTTAGCGAATTTTTGCAAATTTTTTTATTTTTTTTGAAAAAAATGCCTTTATTTCGATATGAAGGCTCGTTTTTCCATGGGAAACGCAGGAAAATGCAGTGCGCAAGGAAAAGACGGACGCGGCGTTTTTGTGCTGCCCTTGACAGGCGGGGCGTTTTATGCTATAATGTAGGCATGACAAGCACGTCACGTCTTGAACAAAAAGAACCGCTCGCCCGGAAAATTATGGGGGGGGGTATGGCGGACTAGCCAATTTCACAAAACAGCAATCCTCGCATACAATGACGCGCACTGCGAACATGATGTCGCAGTGCGCGTCATTTTTGTTCGCCGACCTTTCGGGACGTCGCCGTGTTTCCTTTCGTTCGGAAAGCTCGCGTTTTTGTCGTTTTGCGGCAAAAACGCACGTGAGATGAAGCATTTAATCGTCGTGCGGACGGAAAGCGCACATCAACATAAGGAGCATGGAAAGCAATGACTGCAACACAGCGGAAAGCGGAATTTGAGAAATGGTTGATAAAGCCGGACGGCGGAAAGATAACGCCCCGTGCCAAAAATTGCTATATATCTGCAATCAACAAATTTCAGAAAGAACTTCTCAGCGGGAACAATTTTTATGCGGGTGATATTACCCCGATAGAAACTATCATAACCGAGAACGAACTGGCATTTAATACCCTCAATGGGAAGACTGGCGGCGCACTCAACGCGGCAATAAAGAAATATCACTTGTTCTTGCAAGCTGCCGCGCCGCAGCATATCCTGCACAAAGCGCCGCAGAACATCGACATCACGCAGGACGTGACGGAAGCCCTGCTGGTACACCTGTTCATCAAGACCTACAAGACAAATTTTCCCGGCTATGAGCTATACCGCAACGCGCAGGGCAGGAACTGCAAGGATTTTTCCGTGCTGCTGAAGAATCCGGCGGAAAAGAAAGTCCTGTTCATCGTCCTCGTGCCGCATTCAACGGACAGCAGGAGAGACCTGTTCGAGCATGTCATCGCAGATTCCCAAATGCTAGGCGAGCTGTTCCACAAGGCGGGGGAAACGCTCTCCGTGCTGGTGGTGGCTGGGCAGTTCGGGGTGTCCTTCAAGGTTGCCTGTAGCCGTTTCCCCGACATACGGCTCACGCGCTATTCGCTGGGCGCGCTGGAGTTGCAGGACGCGTGATATATACTGCTTATGGAGTAGTTCGCAACACTCACAACAAGCGCACGAGGAGGCAAAGTTTTTATGGCAGAAACTAAAAACAAAAACCGGGATTTCATTTTCAAAAGTCTGGAAGTCCTTGAAAAACACGGGAAGATAAAGGAAATCCATTGGCTTGCAGAATCGTATTTCTGTGAAGTAACGTTCGGGATTTCATGGAAAGATGAGGTCGGCGCAAGTTATCCTATACTCAAACCTTTGTTCCCACAAATAGACAAGACCGAAGCTAAAAAATCGATAAAAGGCAAAGATCTATATTATAAAGATGCAATCATATTGGATGGCATTCCGTTTCTTGTGTACAACAACTGGTTTGATAATGTGCGAACCGCATTCTTAAACTGGCTGAAAACGGTTTTGGGCAGTGATTTTCCTGAACTGCCGGAAATAGAGGCGAGCCTGATATAAGAGACGCTCGAGCCGTGCATTTCAATTTGCAAGGAGAGACAAGGGATCTGTTCGCATGAGAATTCAGAACATAAAAGCATTGCTTGAAGAAATGCATATCGAAAACTCATTGCCAATACAACCGTTGGCAAATGTCGCAAAAAAAACAAGGGAAACTTTGAAAAAATTGTTGCAAGAGCGCGGTATTATCCAATCATAAACCGTCTGCGCGGACGAAAAGCGCGCATAAGGATATCAATTTGTCATCGCGCGGAAGTGATGCGCGAAGGAGTTATGTATGAAAAAAACAGCAACATTAATTGCCGTCTGCTTGGCGGCGGCATGCGCGCTCGCGCTCGTCACTGGGTGCGTCAATGATATTTCCTTTGTGGAAGTGGAGAGCGTCGCGCTCAACGCGCCGACGCTCACGCTCTCGCCCGGAGGGACGGGAAAACTTTCGGCGACTGTAATGCCTGAAGACGCGGGCGACAAGACTGTGGCATGGTCGTCGTCCGACAAAGGAGTCGCTACTGTGGGCAACGACGGCACGGTCACCGCTGTCGCTGAAGGCGCTGCGACCATCACCGCGCGGGCGGGCGGCAAGACTGCGGCATGTGCGGTTACCGTGTGCGTCCATTCCTACAGCGGAAGCAACTGCACGAAGTGCGGATTCCCAAATCCGTCGCCTGCGGACGACGATGTGCCTCCGAAAACCGACGACAATGTGCAAGGAGGCGAAGAACCTTCGAAAACCGACGGCAATGTGCAAGAGGGCGGAGAGCCACCGAAACCCGACGGAGAAAAAACAGAATCGACACCTACCGCCCTTCTAACGATTGTGAACAACTCTTCCTATGTGCTGTACGACGTGAAATGGAACGGCACTGCCGTTTCATATGGGGGCGAAATCTCAACTGAGGGGACGCAATCGGCGCCTGTGTTCAGCGGGAAAGCCTGCATCTATTTTTCATTTTATCCAAAGAGCGGCGATGGTATAAAGATTGGATGTCACACCGATTCTGATATAGGCATCGCGTCTGGAGGGGCTGCGTCATTCACTTTTACGGACGACACCATTGTCGTACAGCCGAATTTTGAAACGAACAGAAATTCTCTATCGACAATTCATCCATATGGTTTGGTGATTGAAAACGGCGTTGTGGTGAAATGCGATGTGGATACGGTAGGAACGGCCATTATTCCAGACGGTGTGACGAGAATCAAGAGCAAGGCGTTCTATGGATGCAGCGCTCTGACTTCCATTATTATACCTGACAGCGTTACGTACATCGGGGACAGTGCGTTCTCTGGATGCAGTGGCGTGAAAAACGTATACTACAACGGCGATGTAGCAGATTGGTGTAGAATAGAGTTTGACACCTATTCCTCCAATCCGCTGTACTATAATAATGAGAATTTATATATAAAAGATAAGTTAGTAACCGAGTTTATTATCCCCGACAGCGTTACGTCCATCAGAAACTATGCCTTCTATGGTTGCAGTAGCTTGACGTCTGTGACGATACCTGACAGCGTTACGTCCATCGGGACCTCTGCGTTTTATGGATGCAGCGGCCTGAAAAACGTATACTACAATGGTGATGTAGCAGATTGGTGTAAAATATGGTTTGACACCTATTCCTCCAATCCGCTGTACCATGCTGGGAATTTATATATAAAAGATAAGTTAATAACCGAGCTTATTATCCCCGACGGCGTTACGTCCATCGGGAACTCTGCCTTCTATGGTTGCAGCAGCTTGACGTCCGTGACGATACCTGACAGCGTTACGTCCATCGGGAGCTATGCGTTCTATGGATGCAGCGGACTTACAAGCGTGACAATACCGAACAGCGTTACGACCATCGGGAGCAGTGCGTTCTCTGAATGCCGCGGAGTTACCGTGACATATACTGGCACTCTTGCGCAATGGTGCAGAATGAGCAATGGAGGACTTATTTCCAATGTAAAAGCTGTAAAACTGTCCGATATGGAGAACCTGAAGGCGGCGACAGAAATTATAATTCCGAGTGAAGTTACGTCCATCGGGAGTTATGCATTCTATGGATGCAGCGGACTTACAAGCGTGACAATCCCCGACGGCGTTACGTTCA
>CAMWWZ010000034.1 GCA_947178095.1 uncultured Treponema sp. | reverse complement strand
CTTTTGGTGAAATCGATTTTGCAGGCGGCGAAAGAAAAAGGCCGCGCGGAAAATGTTTTTTATTTGCCGCAAGTTACCGATGAAAATTTCCGCGAAACTCTTTGCAAGAAATTCGAATCACTTTCGGACGGCGAAAAAGGCGCTGTGCTTTCCACGCTTTATCGCTTGAACTCAAATCCCGATTCGCTTGTGCAGCGCGAAAATATTTTCGATGCAAGCCCGGGCGAGATTCGAAAAATCGCGATTGCGATGTCGCTTTGCCAAACGCCGCCTTATTTGTACATTCTCGATGAGCCGACGAATCACCTTGACTTGGAATCGGTGCTCGCGATTGAAGCCGCTTTGAAAAATCTTTCCGCCGCGCTCATCATTGTGAGCCACGACAATGTGTTTTTGAAAAATGTTTTGCAAGAAGATTTTTTTTCGATTTCTTTGTAACTATTTTTCGAATGCGTTGCTTATTTTATAGATACAGTCAAACATGTAAATACAAACCTCCAGGGCGGCAACTGATTTCCTCCTTTGCAGTTGCCGCTTTTTTTATTTACTTTTCTGATTTTTTTTGTTAAAATTAAAATCTAATGAAAGATTCTTTTAAAGAGCAGGCGTGCAGGAAAAATTCTCCAAAATGGGAACAAAGCATAAAACGCGAAAATTCTCTTTACAGTCGCGGCAATGAAATCCGCGGCGAATTCGAGCGCGACTACACGCGCATTTTGCATTGTCAGGCTTACAGCCGCCTCAAGCACAAGACGCAAGTTTTTTTCGCGCCGCACAACGATCACATTTGCACGCGAATGGAACATGTGAACCATGTCGCTTCTGTAGCTACTACAATTTCAAAATATCTCGGACTGAACGAGGAGCTTGCTCGCGCGATTGCGATTGGGCACGACATCGGACACGCGCCGTTCGGACATTTTGGCGAAGAATGTTTGAATTCGCTCTTGAAGCAAAAGGAGGGGGAAAACGCGCCCAAGAAATTTTGGCATGAGCGCAACAGCCTTTTTTTTGCCGACTACATCGAAACTTTGCGCGACCCCGAAGGCAATGCGAAAACGCTCGACTTGACTTATGCCGTTCGCGACGGTTTGATTTGTCATTGCGGCGAAATCCATCAGCAGGGAATTCGTCCGCGCGAAGACGCGCTGGATTTGTATTCGATGAAAAGGCCGGGAATTATTCAGCCGTTCACGTGGGAAGGATGCGTCGTAAAAATTTCCGACAAGATTTCGTTTTTGGGACGCGACTTGGAGGACGCGCGCGCGTATCACATTTTGGATATGGGCTCGTACAGAATGCTGCGCGACATCGTTGGCTCGACGCTCGGCTTTGACGACAAGGGAAAAAAATCGCTGCGAAGCGGAAAAGCCGTGAACACGACAGTTTTGATGAATGACATGATCGTGGATTTGTGCGAGCAAAGTTCGCCGCAAAAAGGAATCTGCTTTAGCGACGAATATTTTAAATTCATAATCGAATTGAACAAATTCAATTTCGCGAAAATCTACACGCATTGGCGGCTCGTGGAATTCCAAAATTACGCGCGCAACGTCATCACCACGATTTACGAAACTTTGCAACGCGCGCAAATTTACGTGCAACGCGGCCGCATTTCCTACGCGCTAAAATATTTTCCAAAGCTCAATTCGAATTTCGAAGACTGGCTTGTGAAATACACGAACTATGCGGGCGACAAAAAAAAGATGCTTCGTTACGAAACGCCGCAAGTGTTCGACGTGAACTCAGACGAGTCATACCAAAAATGTTTGATTGAATATATTTCCGGAATGACAGACCAATTCGCAATTCAGCTTTATGAAGAAATAATTTCGTTTTGAAAAATGCGTTTTTGGGAGAATGCATTTTGTGAAAAACTCGCACGGCAAAAAATATTCGAAAAAAACATTTGTACATTTTTTGAAAATCTATTATACTTTGCTTTATGGACGAGCGACTTTGGAATATTCTTGCTGATTCGTTTTTTAAAATTCTCATTCCCGGAATAAAAATCACGATTCCGCTCACGATCGTTTCGTTTTCGCTTTCGCTCGTAATCGGAATTTTGGTCGCGCTCATTCAGTTTGCGAATGTGAAAATTCTCAAAATGATTTCGCGGTTTTACATTTGGGTCACTCGCGGCACACCGATTTTGGTGCAACTTTATGTCGTGTTTTACGGCTTGCCGAACCTTGGAATTATGATTGATCCGATTCCCGCGGCGATTTTCGTTTTCGCGTTCAACGAAGGCGCGTATTCCGCCGAGACGATGCGAGCCGCGCTTGAGAGCGTTAGCCCCGGTCAAATCGAAGCGGGCTATTGCGTGGGAATGAGTTATCCGCAAATAATTTGGCACATCGTTTTGCCGCAGGCGTTCCGCACGGCGTTCCCCCCGCTTTCCAATTCGCTGATTGCGATGGTAAAAGAAACTTCGCTCGCCGCGAACATCACCGTCGCCGAAATGTTTATGGCCACGCAAAGAATTGTCGCGCGCACTTACGAGCCGCTCGCGCTTTATATAGAAGTCGCGTTGATTTATCTTGTGTTCTGCACGGTGCTCACTCACCTTCAACATTTTGGCGAAAAAAAGTTGAATGTTTCTGTGGCGAAAACAAAGTGAGAAAATGGAAATTTTTATATGGACAATTTCACAAAAGAAAAACGCTCTTGGATGATGGCGCAAATTCATTCGGCGGACACGCGCCCCGAAAAAACCGTGCGCTCGGCGTTGCACGCGATTGGCTTTCGCTTTCGGAAAAATTACGCGCGCTTGGTGGGACATCCTGACATTGTTTTTCCGCGCTACCACGCGCTCATTTTTGTGAACGGATGTTTTTGGCACGGACATTTGATTGGACGCAAGCCTTGCGAAAAATATCGCATTCCAAAAACCAACACAGAATTTTGGCAGGCGAAAATCGAACGCAACAAAAATCGCGACGCGGCGGAAATTGAACAACTCATAAAAGAAGGCTGGCGAGTCGGCGTTGTTTGGGAATGTTCGATTACAGGAAAAAATCGCGCGATGAAAATTCGAAACGTGAGCGAAAGCATTTCGCTTTGGCTGGAAGAAGGCTTCGACGAAACTTCAAAAGAATTTTAAACCGCGTCCATATTCTCCGCGATTTTTATCACGGTCTGCGTGATGTAATCTTTCGCGTCGCGCTTGCCTTCTTCCATGAGCCACGACCAAAGCCGCATGATTCCCATGTAGCCTTGCATTTCCGGCTCTTGATCGATCGTAAAATCAATCAAGCCGCTTTTCAAAAATTCCGTGACTTGCGGAACTTCGTCAAATGCGAGCACACTGATTTTTTTTCCGCATTCTTGCACGGCGCAACAAGCCCCCCCCGCTCCAGCGGAGGCAACGAAAACACAATTTATTTTTGGATTTGATTTCAACGCGGCGCAAGTTTTTTCGTAGGCGGTCGCATCGTCGTCGAACGATTCGATTTTGTCCACAACGGTGAAATCGGCATTGTGCGATTCAAGCCCGCTCACAAAGCCCTTGATTCTTTCTTTGTGGCCACGCATATTGTAGCTGCCCGCCAAAATCAGCACGTTGATTTTTTCTTTGTTGATGAGGCAAAGCATTCCTGCGGCAGTTTTTCCGGAACGAAAATAATCCGTGCCAACATAACAAATGCGCCCGCTGTCCGGAATGTCCGTGTTCACGCTGACGACGGGAATTCCTTTTTGCACGATTTTGTTCACTTCAAATTGAACTTCCGGCGTGTCAAGCGTGGTAAAGCAAACTCCCGAAAATTTTCCGCGCGAAATTTTTTTGATCGCGTCGATGTGATTTTTTTCATCATATTTCGCGGCGTAAAAAAATTTCAGCGTAACGCCGAAATCACCGAGTTCCTTTTGCGCGCGCTCGAATCCTTTTATCACTTGGCTGAAAAATGGAATCGAAGCATCGGGCAAAAGGCAGGCGAATTTTATTTTTTGCTTTCGAGCGGCAAGGACTTTGCCCGCGCGGTTCGGAACAAAGCCAAGTTCGCAGGCAATGTCTTTCACGCGCGCGGCGACAGCGGCATTCACGCCGGAACGATTGTGCAAAACTCTGTCAACCGTTCCGCGCGAAACGCCCGCTTTTTGTGCAATGTCCTTTATCGTCACGCTCATTTTTTACAATTTTTACGCGAACGGATTCTCATCGCAATAAAGCTGTCCCGCAGGCTTGTTGTAGGCGATGTCGGGAACGCCCAAATATTGGAAAATCGTATACAACGCTTTTCCGACGTGCCCGAACGCCACCGCGCCGTGATGAGGATAATGCTTTGAAATCAAAACGTGGCGATAGAATCTTCCCATTTCTTTAATCGCGAAAATTCCGATTCCGCCGAACGAGCGCGTCGCCACCGGTAAAACTTCGCCCTGCGCGATGTACGCCTGCAATTTTCCGTCGGCATTCGCATGCAATCGGAAGAACGTGATGTCGCCAGCGGCAATGTCGCCTTCCAAAGTGCCGCGAGTAAAATCGGGCTGGCTGTCTTTCGGCTCAAGCAAGCGATGCTGAATAAGCTGGAATTTTATCGCAGGGCAACTCGCGTCGGAAAGTCGGCAGAACGGAGTGTTTCCGCAGTGGAATCCCATGAACGTGTCGTTGAGCTTGTAGTCGTACTTGCCTTTGATTTCGCTCTGCCACATGTCGGCAGGAACGGAATTGTTGATGTCGAGCAAAGTAACTGGCGCGCCCGTCACGCAAGTTCCGATGTATTCGGAAAGGCCGCCGTAAATGTCCACTTCGCAAGCGACAGGAATTCCTTTTGTAGCCAAGCGACTGTTCACATAGCACGGCTCAAATCCGAACGCCTCGGGGAATGCCGGCCAACATTTGTCGGCGAACACGACATATTCGCGCGCACCCTTGTTCTTTTCCGCCCAATCCAAAAGCGTGAGCTCGAACTGCGCCATGCGCGGCAAAAAGTCAGGATATTTGTTTCCTTTCGCGCCGAGTTCTTCCGACATTTCTTTTACGATTTCGGGAATGCGCGGATCGTCTTTGTGCGCCTTGTACGAAACGAGCAAATCCAATTCCGAATTTTCCTGAATCTCCACGCCGATGTCGTACAAGCCTTTGATGGGCGCATTGCAAGCAAAGAAATCTTGCGGGCGCGGACCGAAAGTAATTACCTTGAGTTTTGAAAGTCCGATGAGCGCACGCGCGACAGGAATGAAATCCTTCATCATCGCGGCGACTTCTTCGGCAGTGCCAACAGGATATTCAGGAATCACGGCCTTGAGATGGCGCAAGCCCAAATTGTACGAGCAATTCAAAACGCCGCAATAAGCATCGCCTCGGCCGTCAATCAAATTGTCGCCGTGCTCTTCCGCCGCCGCCGCATACATTACAGGACCGTCAAAATTTTTGGCGATAAGAGTTTCGGGAGTTTCAGGTCCGAAATTTCCCAAGAAAACACAAAGCGCGTTGCAGCCGGCTTTTTTCACATCGTCAATTGCCTTGAGCATGTCAAGCTCGTTTTCCACCGTAACTTTGCATTCGTAAAGTTCCGAAGCGTCTCCATAAGCCTTGACGATTGCCGCGCGGCGACTTTCAGAAAGCGAGATGATAAAACAATCTCGGCTCACAGCGATGATTCCCAATTTCACTTGGGGAACATTTCCAATCTTTGCCATAATTTCTCCTTAAAAATTAAAAAGTCAATATGCAAGTTCGAGCAAAGCCGAACTTGTCAAGCAAAAAACTGGCGACATTTCAGTCAGTTTTTTGCTTAACTCCTAAAAAAAATCTTTGAGCGAAATATCAATTTCGCTCAAAGATTTTTTACGTGCGTTTGCAATGAAATGAAAACGCACGTAAAAAATATGCAAGTTTCCAACGGAAACTTGACATGATAAAAGTGCCGCGCCATTTGTGCGGTGCTTTTATCATAACTCCTTGATAAAAAATCTTTGAGCGATTTTGCAACAAAGCAAAAACCAAAAATTAAATCGAATTCAAATCGATATTTTTTCCCTCGAGTCCGACGAAAGCACCCGCCTTCGCTTCGCTCGTATCCGCATGCGCGATGAGCCATTTGTTCGCAGCCCACAAAAGTTTGTCTTCCGCATCGATTTCATTGAGCGCGGGCTTCGCGAGATTCGTTCCTTTCGGCAAAACGATAATCACCCTGAATCCGTCGTTCGAAACTTTGCCGCTTTTTACGGCGTTGCACGGCGCGTAATGCAAAGTGGTTTCGTAAATTTGAACGACAGTTTTTGCAGGAACGAAAAACGCTTCCACGGCGTTCGTGTTCAACTTTCCTTTTTTGACGGATTCAAGCGGAGCCAAAAGCAAAACGATGTCGCTTGAAGGAATGTTGATTTCGCTTCCACGATGCCATTCCAAGCAATTCAATTTCGTGTTGAAGCCGTTGCAATATCCAACTTGAATCGGCATTCCGCCATAAGCGTTCGTCGAAAATTGCTTCGCGATTGGAAGCGATTCAAGCCCAGCATCGCTCGGCTCGTAAATCACTTTGTCGGAAGGCTTTTCAGTCGTCGCATCCAATTTTTGCAACAATTCGCCGACATCGTAGCCGCGCAAAACTTTTCCATAACGTTCAAACTTTTTGCTGAACACAGATTTTATTTTCATAATTTACTCCCATAAAAAGTCAAGAAGAAAGTTTCAACTTTCGATTGACTTTTTACGCACATTCGCAACGCAGTGCCTCGCAACGAGCGCGTCGCGCGAAGTTTCTAGCGGAATGTGCATTAAATATGCAAGTTTCCAACGGAAACTTGTCATGATAAAAGGCCGCGCAAATTTTGAGCATAGCGAAAAACTCGGTAGCAAGCATTCGACTTACTATTTAAATTAAAAGCTTGCATTCCATTTTGCGGCACTTTTATCATAACTCCTTGATTTTTAACAGTGAAGAAAGTTTCAACTTTCGAACTGTTAAAAACGCGATTCTGTAGCAAAGCGAAAAATCGCAGTAAAACACGCGAGTTTTTGGATAAAACTCGCAGTTAAAATTGTCGCGCTATTTTAGCGGCAATTTTAACTACTCCTCATTATCGAGACAAAATCGGCATTCCTTTCGGACACTGATTCATCTTTCGCATTTTTACAGCTTCGCCAATTCCGAAAAATTATTTTTGAGCGCAGGATAAAGCGCGCGATAAATATTGTAGAACTTTTCGTATTCCGCGCTGTTTTGCGAAATAGGATTTTGCGGAGGATTCGTTTTTATCACCGCCGCGCATCCGTCCTGAACGCTCGAATAAACGCCAGTTCCCGCGCCCGCCAAAATCGCCACGCCGAGAGCAGGACCTTCTTTCGAAACCACAGTTTTTACAGGACAGCCATAAACATCCGCGAGCATTTGTCGCCAAAGCGGGCTTGAGCCGCCTCCGCCACACGCGAGCATTTCATTTATGGAAACGCCCATTTCGCGCAAAACTTCCACGCTGTCTCGCTGGCTGAACGTCACCCCCTCCATCACGGCGCGAAGCAAATGCTGCCTCGTGTGCATTGCAGAAAGTCCGAAAAACACTCCGCGACAATTCGGGTCAAGGTGAGGCGTTCGCTCGCCCATGAGATAAGGCAAGTACAAAAGCCTGTCGCTTCCAATTGGAATTTCTTCGGCTTGCTTGTCCATCAAAAAGTACGGATCTTTTTTCATTCCAGCCGCGGCAATCATTTCTTCATGGCAGAAATTGTCGCGAAACCATTTGAGCGAAAGTCCCGCGCCCTGCGTAACGCCCATGACATGCCACGCGCCAGGAACGGCACAGCAAAAAGTGTGCACGCGGCCTTTCGGATCGATGCTCAATTTCGAAGTGTGCGCGAAAACAACGCCGCTCGTTCCGATCGTCGTGAACGCCCTTCCGTCTTGAACCGTGCCCGTTCCGACTGCGGCCGCCGCATTGTCGCCCGCGCCGCCGACTACCGCCGTGCCTTCGGCAAGGCCAGTCAAATCCGAAGCGGCTTTCGTAACTTTGCCAGTGATTTCAGGCGATTCATAAACTTTTCCCAAAAGCGACTTGTCGATTTGAAGCGCGTCCAAAACTTGATCCGACCATTTTCGATTTGGCACGTCGAGCAATTGCATTCCGCTCGCGTCGCTCACTTCGGTCGCAAATTCGCCAGTGAGTTTGTATCGAATGAAATCTTTTGGCAAAAGAATGTGCGCGCATTTTTCGTAGATTTCAGGCTCGTTATTTTTTACCCACATTATTTTCGAAGCCGTAAATCCAGTGAGCGCAGGATTCGCAGTAATTTTGATGAGATTTTCCGCGCCGACTTTTTGCGTGATTTCCTCGCATTCTTTGGCGGTGCGCTGGTCGCACCAAATGATTGACTTGCGCAAAACATTTCCGGATTTGTCGAGCATGACAAGGCCGTGCATTTGTCCCGAAAGTCCCACGCCTTTTATTTCACTCGCAGAAATTCCAGCCTTTGCAATCACGGCTTTTGTCGTGCCGCAAACCGCATTCCACCAATCAAGCGGATCTTGTTCCGCCCAACCGTTCTGCGGCTGATAAAGCGGATATTCGATTGTGCAAGAGGCCGCCACCGTGCCGTCTTCCGCAAACAAAACTGTTTTCGTTCCAGAAGTTCCAAGGTCAACGCCAATTAAATACGCCATAAATTCTCCAAAAACAAACTTTTACCGTGCTCGAGCACGGTAATTTCAATGTTAATCCCATTTTGCAATTTTGTCAATAGTGAATTATTATTTTGGGCGGCTTTTTGTTGCGCTTCGCTTCACAAAAATCATGCTTTCCGCACTTCGCCGTCTAACCGCGGCTCATCCCTTCGCTAGCACTTGTGCTAGCGAAGGGACTGCCTGCGGCAGGTGCTCCAATCATTGCCGCAAAATTCGCTCTAAAAATTGCCGCCGTTCCAGCCCCAATCTTTGTAGCCTTGATACGTGATGTAAACGCATTCGCCGGGAATGTCGAGGCGGCGTTTCAGAATGTCGCAGATTTCCGCCGACATTTTTCTCGACTGTGCACTGTCGATTTGTCCGAGTGCGCTCACTTCGACGAACGCGCCGCGCTCCAATTTTTTTCCGCCAAAATAAATCGCGGCGTTTTCCTCGAGGCAAACCATCAAATAAGTCTCGCCCTTTCCCATAATTGAAATCGCTTTTCCGAAATCAGTTTTGAGCGCGTCCTTTTTCTCCGCATCAAGCGGCACAGAAAATTTTGCATTGATACAAGGCATTTTATTCTCCCATAAAAAATCAAGAAGAAAGTTGGAACTTTCGATTGACTTTTTACGCACATTCGCAACGCAGTGTGAATGTGCATTAAATATGCAAGTTTCCAACGGAAACTTGACATGATAAAAGTGCCGCGCGAGTTTTTAACGTAGTGAAAAACTCGGTAGCAAGCATTCGATTTACAATGTAAATAAAAAGCTTGCGTTCCATTTGTGCGGTGCTTTTATCATACCTCCTTAAAATTTTAATCATGCGCGCAATGCAAATTTCGCGAAGCATTCACGCGCGTTGATTTTGCATTTTCAAATTATCACAAAAATTATTTTTTGTTTTTCATCATTTCGACCATTTTCGCAAACATGGGTTTTGGATTCATATCGCGGTCGAAAGGAAGCGGCCGTCCATATCCAGGGAAAAAAGAATTCACCCAAGAATTCCTGTCGGTGTAGCCCCAAAAAATATATGTGTCCACATTCGGCTCGGTCAAAACCAAATCCATCAAATCGAGGAACATTTGTTCTTGATGCGCGAGGATTTCTTCCGTCGGCGGAAGCGGAACGCGAACGTCAACTTCCGTGAACGAAACACGAAGTCCCAATTCGCCATAACGCCTGATGTTCGCGCGGATTTTTTCTTTGTCAAAATAGCCGTCTTCGGACAAATGCAATTGGCAGCCGATTCCGTCAATCGGAACGCCCTTTTCGACAAGGCGTTTTACAAATTCAAATTGCGCGTCCGTTTTGGGATAACCGATATTTTCGTTGTTGTAGTCGTTCAAAAGAAGCCGCGCCTTTGGATCGATTTTTCGCGCGAGCGTGAAAGCGTATTCATAAATTTCTTCGCCAAAAGTATTGTACCAAAATGTTTTTCGGAACGAGCCGTCTTCTTCGAAAATTTCGTTCGCGACATCGTATTCATAAATTCTGCCTTTGTATTGCGTCATCAAAGTTGTGATTTGCTCTTCCAAAAGCGCGCGCAAAACTTCGGGATCTTTTTCCGACGACAAATAATTCGGATTTCCCTGATGCCAAATGAACGTGTGCCCGCGAACGCGCATTTTATTTTGCTCCGCAAAATCGAGAACCGTGTTCATATCGCCGAAATTCCACAATTTTTTCGTGGGATGGATTTCCGACCATTTGAACATATTTTCCGTAACAAGCGCGCTGAAATTTTCCGCAGTGAATTCGCCGTTCTCGCCGAGTACGTCGCCGATTTTCACTGCATAGCCAAAATTGACTTTTGCCTTCCGCGCGATGTCGGCGGGAGTTTTCGGCTTCGAACAAGAAAAAAGCGTCGCCACAAAAATCACGACAAAAAAATTCAAAAACAATTTTTTCATATTTCCTCCATGAAAAAAACTAAAAAGTCAATCTTAAAATTTCAATTTCGAGATTGACTTTTTAATGCATAAAAAATAAGCGCAAAGTTTTCAAAATTTTTTGAAAACCAATATGAATATTTTAATGCAGTTTTTTTCAGATGTCAAATTTATTTGAAAAATTTATAAAAAAATTATTCCTTAAAAATCGAACTTCCGTTCGCGAATCAATTTCAAATTTTATTTTTTAAATTTTACTTTGCCGTTGATTTTTGTCAAAATGTATGAGCACAAAATCAAAAGGCTTGCCGCGGCGATGTTTCCCCAAATGTTTTCGTTGATGACAAAAATTCCCGACAAAGCATTGACGATGCTGTGGAATAATACGCAGAGCCACACGCTGCCCGTGGTTTTTCGTATGCCTGCAAGCGCGAAGCTTAATCCCAAAACATTGATTCCGAATGCAAAATAATTTTGCCCGTACTGAACTACGCCTTGAATGAAAAAGAGCGGCAAATGCCAAAGCCACCAAATGATGCCGACTGCGACAGTCGAAATTGTGAACGGAAATTTTTTCTCCAATTCCGGCTGAAGAATGTATCGCCAGCCGGCTTCTTCCAGTCCGCCGCCCACAATCATCATTGGAATCATGACGAAAATCGCAAGGAGCGGCGCGCCGTTTTCGTGCCCGGAAATCAGGCACTGCGGCAAAATAAAAATGGCTGCCAAAACCGCGACCATGCAATATGAAATGAAAGTTTGCCGGAAATCGAAAATATTTTTCAGCCATTCTTTGATGTTCGCAATGCCGCCATTTTTCTTCAATGCAAAAAACGACGCGATTGTCGGCGACCAGCCGCCCAGCAAGTACGGCGCATAAAGCAAATAATTTTCATTGAGCGAAACGCCGCGCAAGCTGAAGCACACGCATATTCCCCAGCCGACAATCATAATTGAAAAAGTGCGCAGCAAAAAATCCCTGATCAATTTGTTCATTTTGTTTCCTTGAAAAAATTAGAATTTTAAAAACTAAAGTTTAAAACTCGCGCAACAATTTTAAACTCACGCTTCTTTCAAAGCCGAAAGTCTCGCCTGACATTCCGCTTTGCCCTGCGCGTTTCCGAGTTCCGAATATGTGTCGCGCAAATTGAACAGCGCATCGTAATAATACGGATTCAGCGAAACGGCGCGTTCGAAAACTTCCGCCGCGTTTTCATATTCGCCTTGCTCGAAAAAAATCACGCCCATCGTGTTCCACAAATGCGCGTTCTCGGGATTTTCGTCAAGCCCGATTTGGCAATATTCCATCGCTTCCGAAAATCTTTTCTGCTCGAGACAAATGACGGCGAGCGATTCCAAAACTTCGTCGGCATGATTTAAATTGAACGCGGTTTCCATCGCGGCTTTTGCGGCTCGCAAATTTCTTTGCTTTTGATATGCAATTCCCAAATTGAAATACAAAATATAATTTTCCTTGTCGAGCGTAATCGCGCGTTTGTAGCAGGCGATGGCTTCCGAAAAATTCCCGCTTTCGGAAAGTTCGATTCCGCGATTGTTCAATGCTTCAACTGATTCTGTCATACCCCCGCCTTGGAACCAAATTCCTAACGTTGAATTTTTTCAAAAATTTCTGCGAGCATTTCGCACGCGCCGCTTTTATTATCGCTCAAAATCGAAGTTAGTTCAAGCGTTTTTTCGTGGATGATTTTGCTTCCATAATCGAGCGCGCTTTTTATCGCGCCTGAATCTTCGAGGATTTTTATCGCTTCTTCCACGGCGGCACTTTCGATTCCTTCGATTTTTGCGCGTTTGAAAAGCGATGAAATTTTATTTTTCGCGTCTAGAAAATTTTCTGCGCAAATCAAAACTGGAAGAGATTTTTTTCCTTCTACAATATCATCGCCTCGTTTTTTTCCGGGATTTCCGCTCGTGAGATTTTGAACGTCATCCAAAATCTGAAATCCTTCTCCGATTTGCGCGGCGACAATGCCTGCCCGTTCGATGTCATGCGCTTTCGCGCCGCCTGCCATAAATCCGATTTTTGCCGCGAGACATGAAAGCGTTCCAGTTTTGCATCGAACCATTTGCAAATATTCTTCGACGCTCGGAAAAAAGTCGCTCGCGTTGTGCCAAGTGATGTCCATCGCTTGTCCCAAGTGAAGCCTTCGCAATTCCTCGGCGTACAAATCGTAGAAAAGTTTTTTTTGCGCGTCGTCCGCTTCGATGGAATTGATGCACGAAGCAGCCTTGAAGTACAGCCAACTTGCGGCATTGAGCGCGACATCGAGACCATAGGAAATGTAGGCGCATGGTTTTCCACGCCGCTCGGTGGAAGCATCTTCAATGTCATCGTGAATCAAACTCGCAGTGTGAACGAATTCCAAAAGCGGAGTGAGGCGGAAAGCGTTTTCGATTTTACGTTCGTCAAAGCTCGCCATTTTCGCGCACAAAACCAAAAGCAAAGGTCGCCATCTTTTTCCGCCTTGCCGAACAAGCGAGCGAGTCGGCTCAAGAAGCGCGCGCAAATGCTTTTGCTCCATGCAATCAAGCGCGCCGAAATTTTCTTCAAGCCACGTGGCGGAAGGTACGTCGGGAAGTTCGCGCTGCAAGATGAGTTCGATTTTTTGTTTGAGACTTTCAATTTCGTTTTTCATTTTTAGCAAGAACCTCTAAAAATTCACATGGAGAATAAATAGGCAACTTCGAATTTTCAAAATCTTTTTTGTTGCGAGTCACAATAAAATCCGCTTCAATGTTTGCGGCGCAAGCATTTTGAACACTGTCTTCAAAATCAGAAAAAGAATCATCATGCAAAGCATTTAACAAAACGACTTTATCGACAGAACTGATTTTGAAAATGTTGCAAATATCGATCAAGATTGCGCGGCGCTCGGCGAAACTCGGAATGTCTTTTCGCAAAAGATAAAATATTGTCGTTACCGTATGCGCCGCAATGATTCCATCAATTTCCTTTTTGACACACTTTTTTAATATTCGATTTGCATCATCAAAAAAATTTTTTCTATGGCATAAAAAATCCATGATTACATTTATATCAACCAACACTTTCATAACGTTCTGTCCTTGATTCCGACAACTCTTTTTTCAAATCTTCGCCAATTGAAATTTGTCCCGCATAATGCAAAAGATTTTCATAGGATTTTTGCGCGGCAGAAAGTTCTTCGCTTTGCGCTGGTTCGCTTTCGGATTTAAAAACCAAATAGTCAAGAAAATGATTTAGTTCATCAAAAAAAACTGGAGAAATCTTTTTTACTTTAGATTGAATCATAACATCATAAGACATTTTCTTCCTCCTGATAGTCCAATTTCATTTTCAGATCTATCGCCTGCTTCCGTCGCTTGAATAAAGGTAATCAAAATAATCCATGCTTGTGCTGTAAGTCGCGTCGTAGTCTTTGAGCGTTTTTTTGTAACTTTCCATGCTTTTCCAAAAAGCGTAGAATTCCGCGTCCTTGCTGTAGGCTTCGGCGTAAATTCGCGCAGCTTCGGCATCGGCCGCGCCTTTTATTTCCTCCGATTTTTTGTAGGCTTCGGACGAGATGGTCTGCTTTTTGTTTTCCAATTTGCCGAGCCATTCCGCTTTTTTTCCTTCGCCGTTTGAACGATATGCTTGTGCAACTTGATTTCGTTCTTTTATCATGCGCTGGTAAACAGATTCAGTGAGTTCGTCGGAATATTTTATCTGGCGCGGCAAAACGTCAATCAGTTCAATTCCATATTGCGGAACGAGCTTGTTCGCTTCTTCCGCCATTTGTCGCGAAAGATTTCGTCGGCCTTTATAAACGATTTCGCTTTCGGTAGTGACATTCACAAGTTCGGCAATGTCCTTTGTGTCGTCGTCTTGAGTGATGTCCATTTCCGCAACGGAAATTTCATTGATGATATTCGAACTGCGAACAATTTCGCTCAGGCGATTTTGCGTGATGACTGTGCGCGTCGAAGAATCGATGATGTCCGAAAGCCGATTGTAGGCGTTGTTGAGCGTCATGAAATTTTGGTAGAATTTCGCAGGATCAACAATTCGCCAGCGCGAAGTCGTGTCCACGATTATGAACTGATTTTCCTTGGTCGGAATTCGCTGCGGATCGCCGTCGAGCGAAAGCACGAGTTTCGGATAAGTCGTCACTTGATCCACGAAAGGCATTTTGATGTGAAGTCCCGCATCGGCATGAGTTGCGACTATGCTTCCGAAGCGCGTCACCACGACTTGGCTTCCTTCTTCGACAATGTAAAGCGGGCCTGTGATCAAAAACAAAATGAGCACAAGCGCGATCACGGACAAAGCCGTTATAAATTTTTTCATTTCCTTTGTCATAATTTCTCCTATGAAAAGTCAAGAAAGTTGCAACTTTCTTGACTTTTTATGCCACTTCGTAATGAAATGAGAAGTGGCATTTAATAAGCAAGTTTTCAAAATTGCGATTTCAGTTTGCGCGCGCGGCATTTAAATTTTTCACGGGCAAAATATTTTCCAATTCGCTGTCGATAAGTTCCGGCTTCACGTCGCTTCCGAAAATTTCTTCCATTGTTTCAAGATAAATTCGCTCGCGCGTAACTCGCGGAGAACGGCGATATTCTTCATACACCGCATTGAATCGCGCCACGTCGCCCTGCGCCATGTTCACGCGCTCCGAGGCGTAGCCTTCCGCCATTTGGATTTGCTTGTCCGCCTCGCCTTGCGCCTTTGGAATTTGCGCGTTGTACGCTTCCTTTCCTTCGTTGATGAAACGGTTCATATCTTGAATGGCTTTGTTCACGTCCTCGAACGCGACTTGCACGCCTTCGGGCGGAACAATGTTCTGCAACTTCACGGCAATGACGCTGATTCCGAGACCGAGCATCGAAAAATTCTCGTTCATCATTTCGAGTGCCTTCACTTCGATTTCGGAGCGGTCGCTTCCCATCACGTTCAGAATGGCGCGGTCGCCCACAAGCTCGTTTATGACCGAACGCGAAATGTCGCGGATTGTCTGCTTTTTTTCGTACACGCCAAAAAGCCATTTGCGCGGATCGACGATTCGATATTGAATTATCCATTCCACGTCAACGATGTTCAAGTCGCCGGTGAGCATCGAAGATTCCGAAGTGACATTGTTGCGATATTCGTTCGCGCGTCCGGCTTTCACCGTCGTAAATCCGAACTGTTCGGTTTGAACGACTTTTACGGGCACGTTGAAATTTTTGTCGATTCCAAAAGGCATTTTGAATTGAAGCCCTGGATCGGAAGTCTTGAGATATTTTCCGAAACGAGTGACGACGGCTTGTTCAGTTTCGTCAACAATGTAAAAACTCGAGCCAAGAATCACGAGAAAAATTGCGGCGAGAATCAACAAAATCCAAGTCGCGGGTTTCGCAAAAAAATTTTTCATTTTTGCCGCATTCGGCGAATTTTGATTTTCCATGATTTTAATGTAGCAGATTTTTTTGGATTTGTATAGTAGAAAATTAATTGTAAAGAACTGAATCAACTAAATTTTTGAACGAGTCATCTTCGTCGATTGCGGGAATTATAAAATCATTTGATATAGAAAAAATTCCATCGTCGCCTTGCATAATCACAGGTTTATTCGCGCGCGATTTTTTTTCTTTGCATTCGGAGGAATTTTTTTTTGCGATCGCGCTTGCTCGCAAGAGAAGCGATGCGCGAGGCTTGGATTGCATTTCAATTTCGCCGAAATCGTGCGAGGCATTTTTTTCGCTTCTGATTTTTTCGGCGCGCGCAAGCAGGCTGCTTTTTTTCGCGTCAAATTTCAGGCTCGCAGATTTTCCAGTCGAAACAGACATCCAACATCCTCCAAAAATATCTCTGCTTTATTATCGGAATATTTTGAAAACTTTTTATAAAATTTCCGCAACTTTCTTTTCGCCATTGTGTCAAATATTGCAGAGAGGAAAAATATGAAAAACAATATAATCAAAACTTTGAATTCGATTCCCGCGATGCTTGCGAACAATTTCAAAAAATTCGCTGGTCGCCCCGCGATGGTTTTTGACGATGGCAGGTCGATTTCCTACAACGACATGCGCTGGGACATTTTCAAGACGGCGGACGCGCTTCGCTCTTTCGGCGGAAACACGCCCAAGTCCGTGGCAATTTTCATCGACGATTCTCCGCAGGCGGTGGAAACCGTTTACAGCGTTCTTTCGATTGGCGCGAAGGCGGTTCTTTTGCGCTACACGATGAGCGCGGATGAAATCAAGACTGCGCTCGAAGAGCAGCAGTGCGAAGTGATTTTCATCAGGGCAGAAAGCATTTCGCTTTTGCCTGAAAATTGCGAAGCAAACATTTTGGAAATCGCTGACAACCGCGTCCTCAAAAATGTGGACAAAATGGCGCACGAAAAGCGAATCCAAAAAGCCGTGGCGCAATCCAAAAACGAAGAGCGCGTGATCGCCGTAACTTATTCGCACGGAATGCAAAGCACGGTTTTGACGCGCAAAGATTTTGAAAAATTCACCGAAAAGAAAAGCAAAGGCGAAAAGCCGCTCGACGCGCTCGTCGAATATTTGCGCCGCCTTGTGAATGCGTTCGTAACGGGACGCGCGGTGAACGCTTCGCTATAAAGTTTGCAACGATAAAAAAATTCTCATAAAAACGCTTTTTGTTCCGACAATAAAATTATGGCGCAAAGCAGTTATGAAAAGCCAGATTTTTGGTCGCAAAAAGCGTTTTCCGAAGGTTATCCCGCGCGTTCGGTTTACAAGCTTTCCGAAATAAACGAAAAATTCGGCTTTCTCAAAAAAAACATTTGCGCTTTGGATTTGGGCAGCGCGCCTGGAAGTTGGACGATGTTCCTTTTGCGCAATTTGGGCGAAGGTTCGAAAGTCGTTTCCTGCGATTTGAATCCTTTGAGCAAGGATGTCTTCGGCGAAAATTTATTTTTTTTCCAAGGCGATTTGACTTCAAAAGAAATCCTCACAAAAATCCGCGAGCAAGGTCCTTACGATTTGGTCGTATGCGACGCGGCTCCTTTGACCACCGGAAATCGCACTGTTGACACGGCGCGTTCGGAAGGTCTTGCTGAAATGGCTTTTTGGTATGCAGAAAACATGCTAAAGCCTGGCGGAAATTTCGCGGCGAAAATTTTTCAAGGCGGCGCGGAACAGAAAATTCTTGTGAAAATGCGAAAAGTTTTTTCAAGCGCGAAAATGTTCAAGCCGCAAGCGTGCCGCAGGGAAAGTTTTGAAACTTATTTGATTGGCATAAAAAAAATTTAACATTGCAATGGTGTTGCAAAAAAATAAAAAGCGAGGTATAATATGAAAAGCGAAGTTGTAAGAATGTTTTTAAAAGAGAATGTTTTCCATCTTATCGTGACATTTTGCGTCGGCGCAGTTGTCGCGGGAAGTACTATATATTTTTCTACTCTGCCCGAAAATGGCAAAGGCGGACTTGAATTGCCTGGCGCACCAAGCGAAGTCAGAATTCGCGAAGCAATTCATCAATCCGAGGAAGCGGATTTTGCCATAACGGAAGAAGCGGTGGACGAGGACATCGCCGAAGAAACATCCGAGAATGGATTCACGCCGTTGACATACACAACGTACAGAATTCGCCGTGGCGACATGATTGGTTTCATCGCGGAACGCTACAATGTTACGACAGACACGCTTGTCAGCGTGAACAATATCCGTGCCACACGCAGCATTCTGCCAGGGCAATACATCAGGATTCCTTCGGAACGCGGAATTCTCTATACAATAAAAAAGGACGGAGAAAGCCCTGCCAGCATTGCGGAAAAATACGATGTCAACGCGGAAAAATGCGCGTTCGTCAACAATTTGAATTTGGATTCGCAGTTGCATGCTGGTGATTCGATTTTCGTGCCAGGCGCGGAAATGGATTCGATAACGCTCGCGGAAATAAACGGCGACCTTTTCCGCCGCCCGATTCACGGACGTTACAGGCTCACTTCATATTTCGGATGGCGACCGAGCCCGTTCACCGGAAGGCGTTCTTGGCACGGCGGTTTGGACATGGCTTGTCCTTCATGGACTCCGATTTACGCCGGAATGGACGGAAGAGTGGCCGAAATTGGATACAACAACACATATGGAAATTATGTCATCATAAATCACTCGTCGGGCTATCGGACATTGTACGGACACATGGTCGTGCGCACGACTGACGTGAAAGTCGGACAGTACGTTACCACTAGCACGATAATCGGGCGCGTGGGCAGCACCGGAAACAGCACTGGCCCGCACGTTCACTTTACCGTCTACAAAAACGGCAGAATGATAAATCCGCTCAACTTACTTGGAAATTGACGGCGAGGATATTTTCGCGTTTATAAGTTTCACGAAAAAATCCATATTGCTTCGTATGAAGAGCGCACAATAAACTGTAATGAGCACGGCAAGTTCCGTGTAAATGCAGATTCTCAGCGCGTTGGAACTTATTCCGTGCAAAAAGAACGCGGCCGCCAAAAACATCGCTATTATCGCGATTCCGCATATAATCCATTTGGAAAGCGAGACTTTGTTTTCCAAATGTTCTTCCGAAGCGTAGATTTTTTCCATTACTGCGGAAATCGATTTGTCGGTGATGCCGACTTGCGCGTTGCTTGCGGCGGCGGTTTCCGCCTTTCGGAAAAAGCGGACTTCGTTGCGACAGCGTTCGCATATCAGCAAATGAAACGTCACTGAAAGCGGAATGCGCTCCCCTTTGTCGAGACTCAAATATTTTTCCATCGTCGCGCCGCAATTTTTCATTCCATCATCCCCTTTGCAATAAGTTTTTCCCGAAGGATTTTTTTTGCCCTGAATATGTGCGACTTTACCGTATTTTCGGGCAAGGCCGTTATCTCGCTGATTTCCGCATAGGAATTGTCGTAGAAAAAATACAAATCCAGGCAGACGCGATATTTTTCGTCCAATTCCTTTATCGCTTCGTGGACGGCTTCTTTCGTAAGTTCGCGCAACTTCGCTTCTTCGGGAGTCAGCGCATTGTCGGGAAGAATGTCGTCGTCGGCAATCGAAACATATTCGGCGCGTCGCTTTACGGAGTTCACGGCGAGATTGTATGCCATGCGAGTGAGCCATGTCGAAAAAAGCGATTCGCCGCGAAACTGCGAAAGCTTCGTGAAAGCTTTCAAAAAAACGTCCTGGACAAAATCTTCCGTGTCGGCAGGATTTTTGAAAAATCCCATTCCCAAAGCTTCCACGCGATTTTTGTAAAGCGACATCAATTCGGCGAACGCTTCTGTGTCGCCCAAAAGAATTTGCTTTACAAGGAGAAAATCCCTTTTGTATGCAGCTTCGTGTTCTTTGCTAAAAGAACGTTTTTCTTTCATTTGGATTTGAAATCGGGATTCACCTTATAAAAGACGAGAAGACAAACACCGATTATAAATGGAAGAAGTCCGCCGAGCAAGGCGTAGGAAAATCCATCGATGACGGCGAACAGCATCGTCAATATAAAGCCGATTCCGACAAGCAAAATTCCTGCCAAAAGTGAAAATGTTTTCAAGTCGAATTCGTTCTTCTTGTATACGCCGGTTCGAATCTTGAGTTTCGCCTCGTGGTGCGCCCAAAGCAAATAAAAGAACAATATTATTCCCGCAATCGCAATTCCCACGATCGGAATTACGGCGACAATCACTTGCGCCGTAGTCGAAATCATTTGGTCGTTCATATTTTACCTCCAGATTAAAGGCGATTTTATCTTGCCTCTTTATATGACACATTATTTTTCTAAAAGTTGCGCCATTCAATCAAGAAAAATGTAGTCGTCAAAATAAATCGCGCTCAATTGTCCGAGGCGCAATTCCAAATTGAATTTGTCCAAAAGTTCCTGCTTGATGTTTTTTTCGCCAATTGAAAGAAGCGCGTTTTTTGAACGGCTCGAAAAATATTCCACGAAGAACGAAGTGAAAAGCCTTTTTCGCGAAACCAATTCTTCGTAAAACGCGCTGTCGTTTCCTTCGTAGGAAAGCCACGGAGTTACGACAAGAACAGAGCTGTTTTCTTGCGAATCTTCGTTCGGCATCGTGGTTATGCGAAGCGTGCCGAATTCCTTGAACTCGTTCAAAGCGTCGCTCGCGCCTTTTATTTGTTCCACGCCTTTGGGATCATTTCGCCGCAGATTCATTCCAGGGCGTTTTCCGGCGATGAACGCAACAATGCTTGAAATAAAAATCAGCGCGCACAATGCAATGATAATCGCCATGAGAATTGCGTTTGTTTCAATGCGAGTTTTCATCGAAAAATATTTTATCGAAAAACAATCATAAATTCAAGCATTGCCGCGCGAGTTTCGGCACGCAGCGAAAAATTTGTGCGACAATTTTAAACGCCCTTAATTTTCAACAATGAAAAAAGTGTCAACTTTTGAGTTGTTGAAAATGCCGTTTCGCAACGAAATGAGAAACGGCGGTAAATGTGCGAGTTTTTGAAAAAAACTCGAAGTTAAAATTGTCGCGACATTTTGGCGACAATTTTAAACGCTTGCCTTTTTTTGCGCGCGAATTTCTTTTTGGCAAAGCGAATCGCAGATTTCATTGTACTTTACGCCCGCGTGTCCTTTTACCCAATTCCATTCAAGCGCGGAAAATTCGGCAACGAGCGAATCCAATTGCGTCCACAAGTCGATGTTTTTCACGGGCTTTTTGTCGGCAGTGCGCCAGCCTTTTGCCTTCCAATTTTTTATCCAAACTGTGATTCCGTTTTTCACGTATTGACTGTCGATGAAAAATTTTACGGACAAATTTTGCGCGTCATAATTTTTTCGAACGAAATCCAGCGCGTTGATCGAGGCAAGCAATTCCATGCGATTGTTCGTGGTGCAAGGCTCGCCGCCTGAAATTTGCGTTTCGTTCGCACCGTCAATAACGACTGCACCCCAACCTCCCGGTCCCGGGTTGCCGGAACAGCCTCCGTCAGTGTAAACAATAATTTCTTTTTTCATAAAAACTCCTTTTGAAAAAGCAAAAGCAATTTTGCAAAATCGCGATTGTTTATTTTGCATGCATTTGCAATCAACATGCCTCGACGCAAGCATAAAAACGTGAACTTGCCAATGCAAAAATTTTTCTCAACTTTGCGCACCTTCGGCACTCGCCAAATTCTTTAGCCACCTTTCTTTTCGCAGCCAAAAATGCGCGATCGCAATTTTCGGAAATTCCACCGCCTTGATTATCGCGTACATCACCACAGGTCCAATCGACGTGCAAAGCGCCATGAAAAACATTCCAGGAATGACGATTCCCAAATTCCCGATTCCGTCAACGAGCATTCCCATAATCGTGTCACCTCCCGCGCGCGAAATTGCGAACTGCACATTTATGAAAACCCACGCCGGCATGTACAACGCCTGCACGAAAACCATAAGGCGCGTTATTGCCCGGGCGGTTTCGCTCAAGTTTGAAAAAACAACATCCACAAGCGGAATCGTCGCAAATCCCGCGAGCAACATCGCAAATCCGAAAACCGCGCCGCCCGACAAAAGCCAGCGCGAATTGCGCTTTGCTTCTTCCAATTTTCCCGCGCCCAACGTGCTTCCCAAAATCACTCCGGTGGCAGTCGTCACGCCGCCGAACGAAACGAAGAACAAATTCGAAATTGCGAAGCTCGCCGCCATTCCTGCCACCACGTCCGCGCCGCCGCGTCCATTGTAAAGCGCGACCGTGATGCTTTCGGCGATCGCCCAAACCATTTCCGAAAAAAGCATCATCGAACATTTTTTGAAAATCTCGCCGAAAAGCGAAAAATCCAATTTGAAGAATTCCGAAATCGCGCAAATGAATTTCGGCTTGACGCGAGCGCAATAAATCACGTAGCAAATCGTTTCCACGGATTTTGCGATGATTGTCGCCAAAGCCGCTCCGCGAACTTCAAGCCTCGGCGCGCCCAAATTTCCGTAAATGAAAATCCAGTTGAACACGACGTTCACGAAAGTTGAAATTGTTCCGACGATGAGCGGAATTTTTACGCGCCCGATTTCTTTCAACGAAGAGCCGATTGCGTAGCAAATTATCATCGGAATTCCACAAAAGCCCATCATAAAAAGATATTTTTCACCTTGATCCAAAATCGCTTCGGCTTGCAAATTTCCTCGCACCAAAAATGACAAGCACCATCGCGGAAAAATCCAGCAAACTACAAAATAAACAATCACTGCGGCGAAGCCCGAAAACAATTTGAATTTGAACGCCTGGCACATTCCATATTTTTTTCCCGCGCCAAAAAATTGCGTCAGAAAAATTCCTCCGCCCATGCAAAGCGTGTTCAAAAAAATCATGAACAAAAAAAGAATTTGCCCAGCGATGTTCACGCCGGACATTTTCACGTCGCCCAATCCTGAAACCATAAAATTGTCAACGAGCGAAACAAGATTTTGAATCAAAGCCTGAGCCATCACCGGCAACGCTATGAGAATCGCGCGTTTGTAAAAATCAAGGCTTCCCCAAAATTTCTTCATTACGATTTTGCTCCGACTTGTAAATTTTCAGTCTTTCCACTATACTAAATCTATGACGGAAATTCAATCCCAACTTTTCAAAATGCAAGACGAAAAATATCGCGCGTTCAATGCGCCGCTCATTCCGAATGTCGCGCCGGAAAAAATGATAGGAATCAGAACTCCGATTTTGAGAAAATTCGCAAAAGAAATTTTCGGAACAAAATCCGCCGAAGAATTTTTGGAAACGCTTCCGCACGAATTTTACGAAGAAAACAATTTGCATTCATTTTTGATCGAGCGAATAAAAAATTTCGAAGAGTGCGTCGCCGCCGTAGAAATTTTTTTGCCGTACATCGACAATTGGGCCACCTGCGACAGTTTGAGTCCCGCAATTTTCAAATCGCACAAAAAGCAACTTTTGCCGCGCATAAAAAAATGGATTTCCTCGGGCGAAGTTTACACCGTGCGTTTCGGAATCGGAATGCTTTTGCGCCATTTTTTGGACGAAGATTTTGACGAAAAATATTTGGCGGCCGTTGCGAAAATTCGCTCGGAAGAATATTACATCAAAATGATGCAGGCGTGGTTTTTTGCCACCGCGCTCACAAAGCAATACGATGCCGCGCGAATTTTCATCGAACAAAAAAAATTGCCGCCTTGGACGCACAACAAGGCGATTCAAAAAGCAATCGAAAGTCGCGCAATTCCCGCCGAACGAAAGGCGTACTTACGAAAGTTAAAAATCAGCGCGCGGCGATTTTAATTTCGAGCTTTCTTTCAGAAACTCGCTTGTTGCACTGCGATTTTTCGCTTCGCTACAAAATCGCGTTTTTTAACAGTTCGAAAGTTGAAACTTTCTTCACTGTTAAAAAATAAGGAATGTTTAAAATTTATATCTAAAGTATAACCACAAAACTCGGCCATGTAGAAGCACTGGCAAGATAGGAACGTGAGCACGACTTTTACTTTTTGAATAAATACAAATGTGTTCTGATGCAGGAAAGTTCCAAAATCAAGTTTCGGCAGGCTAGCACATATTTTCTTGTAATATTCCTCACTTTTACCATGATTCCGTATGTATCGAACTATTATATTCCTGCTTGCGTACTGTCCCATTTAGTTATAGATAGAAACCATTTACTTAATTTTAAATAAAACTATCTTTTTTAAAATTACTTCATCTGCGGGACAGAACTCATAGTTCGGAATCTCCGCAGAGGTAATCCATTTCATATCGTTATGCTCTAAAAGTTGCGGCTGTCCCTTTGATATAGTGCAGTTAAACAATGTCAAATGCACCGTTATATCAGGATATTCGTACGTAACTTCCGTAAATATTTCGTGCGGCTCAACAGTAATTGCGAGTTCTTCCTGACACTCACGTATAAGCGCTTGCTCTTTCGTTTCGCCCTGTTCAACTTTGCCGCCGACAAATTCCCATAACAGTCCTCTCGCCTTATTTGCCGGACGCTGACAAATCAAAAACTTGTCCTTATCCCATATCAACGCTGCAACTACTTCAACAACTTTTTCCATATCAAATAACTTCAAATCCAATACTCTTTAAAAATTCAAATGTACTATCGTAAAACTCCGGTAAGCGCGTTGCGTCATTTGGATTACCTTCAGGAATGCACAACACCATACCTTGACGAGCACGCGTTAATAAAACTCGATAGGCATTTGTCTGATAAAGTTGGCGTTCGGGTTTATTTATATTGGTCCACTTCGAACTTAAAAACTCTTTATGTACCCA
>CAMWWZ010000033.1 GCA_947178095.1 uncultured Treponema sp. | reverse complement strand
TCCAAACCACCCACTTTCCCCAGCACCGCTTGGGGCGGCTGCCCCAAGACCCCGCTGACGGAATGGAAACGACAGAATTAGGAGAAACAGATGAAAAACGGAATGAAGAGAACGCTTGCGGCTCTCGCGCTGTGCGCGGCGGTGGTGGCGGGCGCGTTTGCAGACGCAAAGTCGGACGCGCTTTTGAGGGCGACGGACGAAAACAACGTCGCAGAGGCACTTCGGCTTATCAAGGCTGGCGCGGATGTAAATGCAAGGGGATACGCTGGAAGCACCGCGCTCATGTATGCGGCGGCCTCCAACGCGGCGGAAATCGCAGACGCGCTTATCAAGGCAGGCGCGGACGTGAACGCAAATACTGGATATGCTGATATTGCAGGACTGCGGGCTGGCGAAGAAAAAACCGCGCTCATGTTTGCGGCGGAGAACAATTCATCGGACGTGACAAGGCTGCTTATTGCGGCGGGAGCGGACGTGAACGCGCAGACGCTGGGCTACAAAAAGTCGGCGCTCATATTTGCGGCAGAGAACAAGGCGGCGGACGTGGCAAAACAGCTTATTGCGGCGGGCGCGGATTTGAAAGCGACTAACTGGAACGGCGAAACCGCGCTCATGATTGCGGCGCAGAACAATTCTGCGGACACGGTGAAAGCACTCATCGCCGCCGGCGCGGACGTGAACGCGCAAATACCTATTGGAGATGAAGAAGGTGGCGAGACACCTCTCATATTCGCGGCGTATAGCAACGCGGTGGAAGTGGCGAAATTGCTCATTGCGGCGGGCGCGGACGTGAACAAAAAGAGCTACACTAGCACACCGCTCACGGCGGCAACAGGGAGCGAGGCATGGGAAGTGGCAAAGTTGCTCATAGCGGCAAAAGCAGACGTGAATCCTGCCCCAGAGGGGCTAAGTTGGGGTACCTCGCCGCTCATGTATGCGGCGCAATACAACGCGGTGGACATAATGAAACTGCTCATCAAAGCCGGGGCAAAGGTGAACGCACAGGACTTTAATGCACAGGGACGAAAGAGCAAAACTGCGCTCATATATGCGGCAGACCACAACGCGGTGGATGAGGCACGGCTGCTCCTTGCGTCCGGGGCGGACGTGAATATAAGACCCCCATTTGGTTTTACAGCACTTTGGAGCGCGGTAGCAAGAAACTATCCGGAATTAATGGATATACTCATCGCCGCCGGCGCGAATGTGAACGAAAATAATATCGACGGTGGATCGATACTCATGTATGCGGCATCCATACATTTGCCTGCCATCATCAAAAAACTCATTGCCGCCGGCGCGGACGTGAACTTGAGGCAACATCATGGTCAAACTGCACTCATGTGGGCAGTACTGGAGTGCGACAACATGTCTGCAGAAAGGGGAAATGTCGCGGAAACAATACAAGTATTGCTTGACGCAGGCGCGGACATAAATGCCATAAGCCGCTATACTGCGCTCATGTATGCGGCGAAAGAAAAAAAACTGGACGCGGCAAAGGCACTCATAAAAGCCGGCGCGGACGTGAACATACGGAGCGATGACTACGATGGCATGACTGCCCTCATGCTTGCGGCGAACGAAAACGGCAAAATTGCCGTAGACATTGTGCAGGCACTCATCGATGCAGGTGCGGACGTGAACGCAAAGGACAAGAACGGCAAGAGCGTCATTGAATATGCGAATGACTCCACGGTGAAAAAATTGCTCAAGAAGGCGAGCGCGGCGCAGGCGAAAAACACATCGAAGGAAAAGGCTTTCCGGCAGGCGGAAGACGAGTACCAAAAGAATTCCGCGAATGAAGAAACCATGCACTGGATTAATATTCATGACAAAAGCCGCGACGAGATATATGAGGAATTCAAGAAATTCGTGGAGCAGTGGACGAACTTTCCTTCGGAAGCCATATCGAAGCCCGCGAAAGTGCTGAGCCAGTGCCTCAAGGACAACACTGTTGACACGAATCTGTCTTTTGATAAAAAGACGGACTTGTATACGAGCCTCATAAAGGACTTGGAAGGAAAATACGCCGCGCAGGTTAAAAAGCTCAATCTCGGAATGCCCGTGGCGAACCTCAAAAAACTGAACGAGGAAGTGCGGAAACTCACGAAGCAGCTCAAGTAGCACGGCGAGCATGGGGAAAAGGCAGCCGCGCATTGCCCCTACGCCCTTCCCCTCCTCTTGAATTTTTTTCCCAGTTTCCTTAAAATAAAATCATGTCCCAAACTTTTTATGCCAGCGACACAGTTTTCAGCGTAACGCAGCTCACGAACTATATCAAGGACATCATCGAAGGCAATTTCCCAGAAGTCATTCTCGAAGCGGAAATCTCAAATTACAGGCCAAGTTCGTCGGGACACGTCTATTTCGTGCTAAAGGATTCACAGGCGCAAATCCAGGCGGTGATGTGGAAGTCCACAGCGGTGCGGCTGAAATTTTCGCCGAAGGACGGAAACCTTGTCCGCGTGAAAGGAAGGCTTTCGGTTTACGCCGCGCGCGGAAACTACCAAATCGTAATCGACTCGATGGAATTGGCAGGAAGCGGCAACATTCTGCTGATGCTCGAGGAGCGGAAAAAACGCCTCGCAGAAGAAGGCATCTTCGACGAAGCGAACAAAAATCCCCTGCCCGCCTTTCCGAAAACCGTCGGGGTTGTCACGAGCACGACGGGAGCCGCGATCCGCGACATTCTCCAAATCACGCGGCGCAGAAACAAGTACGTTGACATAATAATTTTTCCTGCCGTCGTGCAGGGCGAAGCCGCCGCACAAAGCATCATTCGCCAAATCGAATGCGCCAATGAATTCAAGATGTGCGACGTTTTGATTGTCGGGCGGGGCGGCGGCTCGCTCGAAGACCTTTTGCCTTTCAGCGAAGAAAGCGTCGTTCGCGCCGTGGCCGCTTCAAGGATTCCCGTAATTTCCGCAGTGGGGCACGAAATCGACTGGTCGCTTTGCGACTTCGCCGCAGACCGCCGCGCGCCCACTCCTTCCGCCGCCGCAGAAATCGCCGTTCCGATTTTGGACGACGCGCTTTATTTTTTGGAGCAAAAAAAATCCGAGTTCGAAAACGAAATCCACCGGCGCGTTGAAAATTTGAAATTGATGATAAAAGAATTTTCTCCCGAAACGATGGAATTGAAATTCAGGAGCATCGAGCAGCCGCTTTTGCAGCGATTCGATTCGGCAAAAGAGAGCCTGCTTTCCAACATGACCGAGCGAGTGAACGGCGCGAAAACTTTGCTTGAAAAGCAAATCCTGATTTTGGAAAACGCATCGCCCGCCGCGCTTTTCGAGCGCGGATATTCGATGGTGAGAAATTCAAGCGGAAAAATCGTCCGAAGTTTTTCCGAAGTTTCGCTCGGAGAAAAAATCGAAATAATTCCTGCCAAAGGAAAAATTTTCGCCACGGTGAATTCGGCGCAAAAATAATTTTGCATAGACAAGGAGAAAATTGCGATGAAAAATTTTGAAGAGAATTTGGAACGGCTCGAGCAAATCACTCAGAAAATCAAAAATCCCGAAGTCACGCTCGAAGACGCGCTCGCTTCGTTCGAAGAAGGAATCAAGCTTGCAAAAGGCATGGAAAAAGAAATCCACCGCATCGAAGGAAAAATCCAAGTCCTGATGAACCAGCCAGTCGCAAGCGCGGGCGATTCGCCCGAACTGGATTTGTTCTCGCAAACCGACGACGCGACGGGAAGCGCGGGCGCGCCGAAAGAAGGACTTCGCCAATAATTTTTTGCAAGACGAATTCCAAATAAAATCATGGAAGAAAAATCGGAAAGGCAAATAAAAATTCTCAATGCGGAAGTCGCGCGGAAAATCGCAGCAGGCGAAGTAATCGACCGCCCGAACGCCACGCTTCGCGAACTTTTGGACAACGCCGTGGATTCCGGCGCGACGCAAATCGACGTGGAAATTTTCGGAGGCGGCATCGAAAAAATCCGCGTGGCGGACAATGGCTGCGGAATGTCAAAGGAAAATCTTTTGGCGGCGGCGCATCCTCACGCCACGAGCAAAATCAGCACGGAAAGCGATCTCCTGAATCTTTCGACGCTTGGATTTCGCGGCGAGGCTTTGGCTTCAATCGCGGCGGTTTCGCGCCTTACGATTGCAAGCGGCGCGTACAAAATGCGTTGCAGCATCACGGAAGACCATTTGATCGAGCCGTCGCAAAATGTCGAAGGAACGATCGTCACGAGCGAAAACCTTTTTGAAAATTTTCCCGCGCGAAGGCAATTTTTAAAACGCCCCGCAAGCGAGACGAAAATGTGCCGCTCGACGTTTTTGGAAAAATCGCTCGCCCGAACCGACATCGCGTTCCGTCTCAGCGTTGACGGCGAAATCCGAAGCGACTTGAGCGCGGGACAAACTTTGGCAAAGCGTTTCGTGAGCGCGCTTGAAATCAGGCAAAGCGCGGATTTGTTTTACGAACTCAAAGGCAATTCCGCGAACGGCGAATGGAATTTCAAAATCGTAATCGGCGATCCTTCGATTTCACGCCCGGACAGAAAAGACATTTTCATTTACGTGAACGGAAGGCGCATTTCGGAATATTCGCTGCTTCAGGCAATCGAGTACGGAGCGCAAGGATGCTTTCCGAACGGCACTCATCCTGTCGCCGCCCTTTTTGTGGAAATGCGGCCGGACTTGGTGGACTTCAACATTCATCCCGCAAAGCGCGAGGCGCGTTTCAAGGACATCGCGCAACTTCATCACGGAGTGAGTAGCACGCTTCGAGAATTTTTCCGCGCGTACACAATCAAGACGATGAAGGAGCAATATTCCACGCCGTTTTTGGCGGAGGCCGCCTCAAACGATTCTGCGAATTTTTCGGAGAAAAAAAATTCTTTCGAAAGCTCGCATCGTTCTGACGCGCCACAAATCGCGCGCGCTTTTTTCGAAAACGAAAATCCCGAAGCGAAAAATATTTTTACGAAAAAAAGGATTCCGCCGATTTCGAAAAATTTTTCCTCCGCGAACTACAGTTCCAGCATAGGAAGCCGACCTTCGTTTTTGAAAGTGGCAGAACCGAATGCGGAAAAAAATTCCGCGCCGCGCGATTTTCACAAAAGCGAAAATTCTTCGCCTGAAAATTCTTCAATTCCAAGCGCACGAAAAATCGAAAACGAAAATTCCGCGCAGGAATATCAAAGCACGTTTTTTCCAAAGGCGCATGTCCAAGGCTACGAATTCCGCTACATCGGATGCACGCTCGGAACATTCATTTTGATTGAAAAAAATTCCGCGCTTTACGCGATCGACCAGCACGCGGCGCACGAGCGTTTCTTGTTCGACAAAATCATGGGCGGAAAAAGCGAGACGCAAAAACTTTTGATTCCGCTCAAAATCGCGCTCGATTCGGACGAGGACGAGCGGCAAATGGAGGCTCTTGCCCCGCAACTTTTTGAATGCGGATTTTCCTGCGAAAAAATTTCAGAAAACGAATGGCAGTTCACCACGCTGAATTCACTTTGGAAGGGCGACGCGCAAGAACTGAAAAAATTGCTTTTCGAGCGCGGAGTCGAGCCGCGCGAAATCATCCGAAAAATCGCCGCGATGACGGCATGCAAGGCTGCGGTAAAGGACGGCTACATTTTGGACGACGCGGCGGCGGAAGACTTGGCAAAAAAGGCTTTGGATTTGCCAGACCCGCATTGTCCGCACGGCCGTCCAGTCTACACGGTGCTCACGCGCGAAAAACTTTTCGCCTTGGTAAAACGGACGTAAAATCAACACGCGCGAATTATTGCGCGGCCGCAAGCAGCGCGTCCACTTCCGCTTTTTTGTAAGTGGGATTTTTTTGCTGCAATATTTTCAAATAGGCTTCCGCGTTCGCAGTGTCCTTTAAAGCCATGTAAACTTTCGCCACTTCGATGTAAGTGTCCCAATTGCTCGTGTCGGAATTGAGAATCTCGAGGTAAGTCGTCTTGGCGTTGTCAAAGTCGCCCGCACCCGAATACGCCTGCGCCAAATTGAAGCGCACAGTATTGTCCCTCGGGCTTTTTTTGATGGCGTTCTGAAAATAAGTGATGGCGTTGCTGTAATCTTTTTTTACCAAATACGCGCTTCCCAAATTGTTTTCAAGTTCGAAACTCGGACTTGTCTTGTATGCGTCCAAAAAGAAAGCCAAAGCCGTGTCCGCGTCGGGAGGATCCATATTCATGAACATAACACCGAGATTGGTTTTGGTTTTCGCGTTGTTCGGATCGAGGATGAGGACTTCCTTGTAAAGAGTTATGGCTTTGTCGGAATTGCCGAGCGTGTCCTCGATGAGCGCGTAATTGTACACGACCATCGCTTTGTCCGAATTGCGCCTGAGCGCGTCCATCTGCTCGTAGGCGGTCTTTGCGTTGCCGCGCGCTTCGGAAACTTTGTTTTGGTTGAAAAGCGCGGTCGCCAAATTGTAATAAGTTATCGGATCTTTGTCGCCAGGCTTTAGGAGCGCGATGGCGCGGCGATAGCAATTCTCGGCCTCAGAATAATTTCCCATTCCGGCGTAGACCGATCCGCATTCGTTCAAAGCCTGCGTGTTCACAGGATCAAGTTCGATGACTTTCTTGTACGCATCAAGCGCGCCCTTTGAATCGTTGAACGCGCCGTTCAAGATTCTCGCCTCTTCCAAATATGCGCGGGAATAACTCGGATTCACTTGGTGCGCGCTTCGGAACGCCGCCAAAGCGTCCTTGTTAAGTTTGAGGCGTTGGTAAGTCATTCCCAAATTGAAATGGGCGGAATCGAAATCCTTTTTCAATTTAGTCGCAGTTTCAAATGAAGAACGCGCCTGCGCAAAATTCCCGAGCCTGTATTGAGCGCGTCCCAAATCATAGCAATACAAATGGTTGTTCGGATCGTTCTTTACGGCCGCGGAAAGTTCTTTTTGCGCGCTCTCCCAGTTTCCGTCATCAATGAAATTCATTCCCCTGATGTAATGCGAAGCCGGATCGTTGGGATTTGCGGAAAGAGCCTTGTCAACATAGGAAATTGCCGCTTTGTTCAATTTTTCTTTTCGTTCGGGATCTTTTTCATTTTGCGCGGCATCATACAATGTGGAAGCTAGCTCACTGTACTTCAACGCGCTGAAATCAGGCTCGCCTTGTCCGAGCGGAAGATTTTCTGCCACTGCGGAAAAACTGCTCAACGCGCTGTCGATATTGCCAGTGTTTAGCTCGGCTTTGCCCGCGAGGATTTTTTCGTTGATTGCGTCCATTCTTCCTTTGATGGCTTTGTTGGCCTGAACGATTTCATCTTCCTTGCGCTTTCGTTCCGCCTCTTCCTTCTTGCGCTGTTCTTCCGCAGCCTTTTGCTGAATCGCGCTTTCTTCTTGGCGCGCGCTCAAAATCTCGTCATTGCGGCGTTGCTGTTCCTCCAAAAGGCGGCTTATAGTTTCCTGATTGCGCTCGTTTTGTTCGCGGAGCGCGCTCGCAATTTCATCGGTGTCAAAATTGAAATTCGCGCCTTGAGGAGCGGCATTCTGCGCTTCGGCTTCTTTTTTGAGCGCGATCGCCTTGTCCAAAAGTTCGTCGGCTTCCTTGTCGTTTATGTCCGCCTGCAAAAGCGTGTCCAAAAGCCTCATCGCATCGTCATATTGACCTTTGTCGATGTATTTTTGCACCAAGGCAAGCGTGTTTTCCCTTGCCTTCGCGGAATTGGCATTGGAACCGCCGCCGAGCCACACTCCGCGCGTAGCCAAAAACGCCAGCGAAAAAAGCAGGATTGCCACGACGCTTGCAACCGTGATGACAACGCCTTTTTTCTTTTTTCCGTCCTTGTCGCTGCGCGCAGTCACATTTGTTTCCGCAAAGGAAGGCTCGGCCGCATTTTCGGTCTGAACGGAAATGTCGGCAGGGCGAGCATTGACGTTTGCGGCGGCAGGTTTTGTCGTGACAGCGGCATTTCTCGTAGCCGTTGAAGCGGACTTAGCGTCCGATGCGGCCATCCTTGCGTCCTCCGCTGTTTTCGCCGCCCGCTTCGGCGCAGATGCCGCCACCGTTCTTGCCACGGACGCAGACTTCGTAGCCGCAACCTTCGCCGCCGTGACAGCGGCTGATGTCTTTGCCGCAGTTTTTGTGGCGGCGGCAGGACTTTTCGCAGCCTCGACACTTTTCACGGCGGACGCTTTTGCCGACCTTGTTGAGGCGGTCGCTTTTATCGCAGCCGCAACATTCTTCGCCGCGCCTTGTTTCGAAACATTTTCTTCTGTTTTTTCCTGCTTATCTTTTTCCATAACGAACAACAATCCTCTTCAGGAAACCTCTAAAAACTTCAGTTTTTAGAGGTAACTTTGAAAATGCGATGTTCTTCGGCGCGCTATTATAGCGACGAAGAACTCGTCGGCACATTCGAAAAAATTGCCAAAAGCAAGTTTTTCGAGGTGCCTCTTCATTCAATATCGGATTCATATTCATATTCAATAGCACTTTCCGCATCGGCTGAAATATTTGTCGTTTCGGAATTGCGCCGCAAAGACTCTGCCACCTCTTCAAGCAATTTCCTGCGCCGCTCTTCTTCAGCGGCGCGGGCTTCGGCAGCGAGTCGTTCTTGCTCCGCCCTTTTCGCGGCGGCGATTCGTTCCTCCTCTGCCCTCTTTTCTGCGGCAATCCGTTCCTGTTCCGCCCGCCTTTCCGCCGCTATTCGCTCTTCTTCGGCTCGCTTTTCCGCCGCAAGACGTTCCTCTTCCGCCTTTTTCTCTGCGGCGATTCGTTCCTGCTCCGCTTTTTCTGCGGCGATGCGCTCTTCCTCTTTTCTAATCCTTTCCGCCTCTTCCTGAGCGAGACGTTCGCTTTCCGCCCTAAAAGCAATTTCCTCGTCTATGAGCGCGATAATTTTTTCTATCGCGGGTTTTTGCGGAGCGTCGGGACAAAGCACGAGATAGCGAGCGTAGTCATCCTGCGCGTCTTTCAGCCGGTCGAGCTTCATTTCCGCATTCGCCTTGTTCAAAACGGGCTCTCCGTAATTCGGATCCGCGACGGAAGCCATCGAATACGAATTCACAGCGTTTTCAAAATCGCCCATCGAAAAATACGAATTTCCCATGTTAAAATAAAGACGCTTTTTGTTCGTGCCCGAAACCGCCAATCCCTTTTTGAACGCTTCCACGGATTTCGCGAAATTTCCAGTTTGATAGTACGCGAGTCCCAAATAATTGTATTCGACGGGAAGCGCGTTTCCTGATTCAATGTCGGCTTCCAAAAAAGAAATCGACTCGGCAGCCATCCCATGCTCATAAAGCCTTACGCCTTCCTGCGCATGCGAAAAAGCCGCCGCAAAAAAAAGTGCGAAAATTATAGCGGAAAAACCCTTGTACTTTCTTGTCATATATGTCATAATATCTCATATATAAACAAATTTTTCAATATGAGGAAACTTAAAAAATCGACAATTTTTAGTTTTCTCGGAGAAATACAGATGAGCATTGTTCAAATTGTAGCTATAATTTTCTTGGTGGCAGTGGTTGCGCTTCTATTTGTGTTCGTGGTGAAAAACATCGCGGCACCAAAAAAAATCGACGGAGTGGCAAAACTCCTGAAGCAAGGAAAAATTCCTGCGGCGATAAAGCTGTCAAAATCCTTGGTACAAAAAGACCCGAAAGACTATTTGGCGCATTATTATCTTGGCAAGTCATATTTGGCGGACGGAAAGAACGAGCTTGCCTTTATGGAACTGAAGCACGTCGATGAAAAAGGAATTTTCGACAACCGCCTTCCCGAAAACCAGTTCAGAAAATCAATAGCGGTTCTGTACAAAAAATTCAACCAGCCCGAAGAGGCCTTGAAGCAATACCTGCTTTTGACGAAGCTCGAGCCGACCGTGGCGGACAATTATTTCCAGGCGGCGCAAATCTACGACGCGAACAACCGTCACAACGAGGCGATGGGATTCTACGACAAGACATTGAAATTCGACAAAAAGAACGTAAAGGCGCACGCCGCGATGGGACTTTTGCTCTACCGCGCCAAGCAGATAAACGAAGCCAAACGCGAGATCGACACGGCAATCAAGCTCAGCCCGGATACTTATTCCACGTACTATTATTTGGGAAAAATCCTAAAGGACAGCAAGGATTTGCCGGGCGCAATCAAGGCGTTCGAAAAAGGCCAGCGCGACTCGGAATACCGCCAAAAGTCGCTCATAGAAATGGGCTCGTGCTACATGATGGGCAACAGCATCGACAACGCGATGAACTGCTACGAACGCGCAATCGCCGCCTCGAAGGACGGAACGACGAACGAAACCCTCTACGCGCGCTACTTCCTCGCCGCATGCTTCGAAAAGACGCACAAAATCGAAAAAGCCATCGAACAATGGGAAGCGATTTCCGCGCGCCAAAAGAATTTCCGCGATGTCGGACAAAAGCTCGCCGAATACAAGGATTTGCAGGCGAACGACTCACTCAAGGAATATCTCACAAGCGCGGAGGGCGAATTCATCGAAATTTGCAAAAAAGTCTGCGAAAAGGGAATGTCCTGCAACGCCCAGCAAGTCGAATCGAAAAAATGGGGATGCCAACTCGTCGCCACGGAAGGCGCGAACTCAGACTGGCGCAGCGTTAGAAAGCAGTCGTTCCTGATGTCGTTCTACCGAAACGCCGAGCCGCTGGAAGAAAGCGTGGTGCAAAAAATGATGGAAGAATACAAGTCGAAAAGCTGCACGAAAGGCTATATTTTCTCCAGTTCCGGATTCACGCATTCGGCGCAAAAATTGGCGGAAAACCGTCCGATAGAACTTTACGGAAAGGCGGAATTGGAAAAAATCCTCGACAAAAGCAGCTGAAAAGGAAAGCCGATATAATGAAGATTCTTTGCGTTTCGGACGAAATCGATCCTCTCATATACAACTCCTCTGTCAAGCAGGCTTTCGGCGACATAGATGTCGTGCTGTGCGCGGGCGACCTTCCGATGGATTACATCGACTTCATCGTCTCCACGCTGAACAAGCCAACATATTTCGTGTTCGGAAACCACAATTTGAAAGAATACAAGTTCTACCACAAAGACTCCTCGAGCTCCACCGTAAGCTACAACAATTCGCTCCAGGCGGAAGCCAATCGGGGACACGGCGCAATTTACGCGGGCTTCAAATGCTTTGCCGACAAAAGCCTTCTCATAATGGACAAGCGCACGAAAAAAATGCGCCCTCTCCTGCTCGCAGGCGTTTCGGGCTGCATGGACTACAATCACGGGCTTTGCCAATATTCTGAATTCGAAATGACGATGCGCCTTTTGCTTTTCGCGCCGAAGCTTCTTTGGAACAGGCTGCGCTACGGGACATTCCTCGACATTTTCCTCACGCACGCCTCTCCGCGCCACATACACGACAAAGAAGATCCGTGCCACAGGGGATTCGTGTGCTTTGCGAATTTCATAAAAAGATGCCATCCCACGTTCATGGTTCACGGGCACATCCATCTTTATGACCAAAACGAGGAGCGCGTGGGCGTATACGGCGGAACTACTGTCGTAAACGCCTACAGCCACTATGTGATAGAAATATGAGCACGATGAATTTTGCAGCGCAGACAAGCGACGACTTCAACAAGGCCAAGACAAAGGCCATCGCCAACGAAATCCAGCATTTCCTCAAGCCCGACGAAGCAAAGTTGATTTCGTTCTACGACCTCAAGGAATTGCTCCACCCCGACAACGAGACTTACATGGGAATGAAAACCGTTCCCGTCGCGAACATCGTCGGAAGCGAAGGCCGCTACAACGATTTCGACAACATGTTTTTCCCAAAAAGGTCGCACCTGAAAAACCGCTGGGAAAGCATCGACCGCGCGCACTTGCAGAACATAATCCTTCCGCCGATAAGCCTCTACGAAATCGGCGGGCTTTACTTTGTGCGCGACGGAAACCATCGAGTCTCGGTGGCGCGCGCGCGCGGAATCGAATTCATCGACGCGGAAGTAATTTCATTGCGCACCGAAATTCGCCTCAAGCCTGGCTACACGATGAAATACCTTCTCAAGCAAATCATACAATATGAAAAGCGCGTCTTCTATTCCGAAACCGCATTCGGCGACATCACCGACGACTGGTCGCTCGACTTCACCACGCCCGGACAATACGACGTGATTTACAACCACATCCTCACGCACAAATATTACAAAAATTTGAACAATATCGAAGAAATTTCTTTGACAGATTCCATAATGTCGTGGTATAATACCGTATACATGCCAGTAGTCGATACAATCTACAGGCACAAGCTGATGAAGGACTTCCGGAAAAGGACCGTCTCGGACCTTTATGTTTGGCTTTTGAAATACTGGGAAGACTTCAAGGCAAAATACGGAGAGGACACGCCTTTGGACAGCGTAATCGACAATTTCAGCGAAACAGGAGATTCGCTTTTCGCGAAAATCGAAAAATTCAAGAACAGGCTCAAGTCTCCGTGGCAAAGAAAAACGATGAATAAAAAAAATAAAACTTGACGAAAAACTTTTGATATGCTATAATTTAGAGACCCTAATATCTTTTTGGGGTCAAAAGACTATATTTTTGGAGAAGTGATTTTGCAAGGACCTGATTCATTCGTGCTTGTTCCTCTGTTAGCTTCCGCAATCCTCATTGCGGCGATAATTGTCTTTCTCTTCATAACGGCAATCAGAAAAACCGCCAAGATAAGTTTCGTTTTCTTTTTGGCATTGGCGTGCGTTTTGGTCGGCGCGGTCTACACTGCGATGCACCAAAACCTGATGTATTTTTCGTTGATGATTTTCCTTGCCGCGCTGCTAATCATGCCCTACGCGGTGGTAAAAGCCTTGGCGAAATCCGAGGAAAAGGACGACGGAAAGAAAATCCTCATAAAAGGCGGAAAGCGCATAAATGTAGTCTACGACGACGAAGACCGCTCCATAATGGACATCCAAAAAGACCTGCTTTCTCATGCCATAAGCGCGATTTCCGTTCCCGGCGGAATGGATCAGATTTTCGACTACTACTGCAAGCAAGCCATAGAACTTGCTCGCGCCGATGGCTCGATGATACTCATGCTCGACGACTTTGAAGACGTGATTTCGGTCAAGCATTTGGAAGGCGTTTTCGTTCCTCCGTACACATTGCCCGAAAACATTCCGCACAAGCAGAACCGCATCGACATGAGCATGAAATACGCGCAGTTCAAGCTCGACGAAAACATCTTCGGGCGCGTTTTGATGGAATCGAAGGCGGAACTCATCACCGATCCGCACAAGGACGATCGAATTCAGGAAAACAAAAACGAAGATTTCCTCAAGTGCGGCTCGTACATTTTCGTTCCGCTCATAGCGCAGTCCACAAAGTTGGGCGAAATCGCGCTCAGCCGAAACCACGACAACGATCTTTTCACTGAAGAAGAATTCAATACCGTAAAGAAAATCGCCGACATCATGGCGCTTGGCATCAATTCGATCATCGTGCACAACGACATGGTAGAACGCGCGAACACTCAAAAAGAAAGCGAAATCGCCTCGAGAATCCAAAAATCTCTCATTCCCACGAAAATGCCTTTGCTTCCCGGAATCACGACTGGCGCGTTCTTTACGGCGGCTGAATCGATTTGCGGCGACTACTACGATTTGCTCGTGGCGCGAAAAGACAGAATCGCGTTCGTCCTCGGCGACGTTACAGGAAAGAATCTCACGGCGATGGTCATCATGATTCAGATACGCGCAATGCTACGACTCGTCATAAACACGACGCAGACTCCTGCTACGATTTTGAACTGGGTCAACCGCGGACTGAACTTCGAAGAGTCCACCGACCACTTCGCGAGCGTCTCGCTTTTGTTCTATGACAGCATAAGCAAAAAAATTCACTATTCTTCCGGCGGAACGAATCCGATATATCTATATAAGGTGTCGGACTCTTCTTTTGTCAAGATTTCAGACGACAGCGAGCCAGTAGGAATGGAAAAGGACACCGTATACAAGGACAAGGAAATCTCACCCGAAACTGGCGACATAATAATCACCTGTTCCGACGGTCTTATTGAAGCGCGTAATCTGGACGGAAAGCAGTATTCTGCCACCCGTTTGGAAAAAATCATAAAGGCAAACGCGGCTTTGGCTGGAAAAGACATTGTCAACAAAGTCAAAGAGGATTTAAACAGTTTCTGTGGAAGCGCAGTTCAACACGATGACAACTCGCTTCTTGTTATCAAAATTCAATAGGAGGTAGGAGCCCTGTTATGGAACTGAAAATACGAAAAAATGGTGACGTCTACATCATTGATGTAAACGGCGAAATGGACTTGTACAATTCGTACAAACTCAAAGAGCTGGTGATGAAGATGCTCGAAAAAAGCGTCAAATTCTTCGTAATCAATCTCGAACAAGTGGACTACATCGACTCTTCGGGAATCGGAGCGTTGATTTACATCTGCTCGACCGTAAAGAAGATGAATCTCAAGTTGACCATTGCGAGCGTTCATGGTTCGGTAAAGAAAGTTATCGAGCTTACAAAACTCACGGGATATTTCCCGATGGCGAACAGCGTGGAAGAAGCACTTTTGATGGTTAAGGACTAAAGCAAAAAGGATTCCACCTTTTTGCACGCCTTATTATTTAAGTTTAATTTTCTTGGAGAACAAAATGGCAGAGACATTGAAACTGTTGCGTTCCGACGACAACGATCCATTATTTGACAAAACCAATATGCTCAAAAAGGAATTCCCTTCGGATTTCCGCCAAATTCGATACTTCACCCTTTTGGTCGTGCAAGCCGCGCCCGCGGAAATCAAGGACACGAACTTGCTCGAACAGCAGATTTCCGAAATCATCAAGAACGCCGTGAAGCACGGAAACAAATGCGACATCAACAAAAAAGTGACGGTGTGGTATTCGTTCAGCCCGACGCACGCGCACATCATCGTGCAGGACGAGGGCGAAGGCTTCCAAGATTTGGAAAAATGGAACGATTTCAACAAAAACCGCGCGAAGGCCTTGCAGGAAAACAATTTCGAAGAACTCGCCCAATACGCTTCGTACCACACGCAGACGAGCGACCAGCAGGACGGCGGAAACGCGCTTTTCGCCGCGCTCGAATATTGGGACGGCGGATTCGTATACAATGGCAAGAAGAATGCCGTCGCGATGCTCAAGCGTTACCAGCAAAAGCATCACGGAATTTAACCTTAAGGATGTTCTGAAATGGCAAAGAAAAATTCGCTAATGCCATACATTTATGTGATCGGCATGGCTTTGGTGGTGATTGGATTTTGCTGCCCGATGTTCAGCGGAGTAATTGGCAGCTCGAGCAACGGCTTTAAATTCATCAACTTCAAAAACAGCTCTTTCGTCACGATAGGCGCGTTGCTGATTTTTGTCGGCGCGGTCGCGGGAATCGCATTCAACTTTGTCTCAATAAAGGGCAAGGATTCCGATATGCTCAAACTCGTCGCGCTGCTTGTCAGCATAGTAGGCGGCGTAATCCTCGTGATTGGCTTTACTACGAGCGGCGGAGTGTACAAGGCTCTCGGAAAAGGACTTCTCAAACATGCGGCGGCGGGCTTTTATCTTGTCATCACTGGCTGGATAGTTGCCCTGCTCGGAAAATTCATCTCAAAATAACGTGAAATGCCGCCGGGCGATTTTGCCCGGTGGTCGCGCTTGACGAATCTATTTATTTTTGCTATATTATAAGTAATTGAAGCATCAGGGGGTGCACCGGTTTCGACGGTTGCGAGAAATCCTGTGCTGCAGGCGGGAGTGAAGGATCCCTAATCTGACAAAAACTATAACTGCCAAACGTAAGGAAGACGAAGAGTCTTACAACGAACAGTTAGCTCTCGCTGCGTAAGTAGCGACTTAAAGAGCCGGAATCCGAATTGCGCCGCTCTTAGCGATTTGGAATTCTGTTACAAACAGGGGCTTGCTTGCCGTCGTTTTTGGCTGGCGGCTGGGACTTTTAGTCAAAATACGGAAAAGACGCTTGTCATGCTGCTACCTTTTCCCGACAACCACCTCGCATGACTACGCCTGTAGACGCGCTTGGTTTGCGCATTCGGACGGGGGTTCGATTCCCCCCATCTCCATCGGCTGGCTTCTTGCATTGAGAAACCAATTTTTTTGTCGCGCGATGCGTTTGTCATGCGAGTTTTCAAAAACCGCACGTCAACGCAAAAAAAGCCGCCAGTTTTGGCGCCTTTTTTGTGCAATTTCGTTTTCAAAGTCAAATTATTTTGCGTGCCTTACAAACGCATCTCTAAAACCAAACAATTTGAATCGCTCAAGGACAGTTCCGTATTCGTCCATGCCAAGAGGTCCCACAAGGACAGTCTTGCGCGCGCCTTCATCCAATATCGTAAGCGGATATCGTCCGCCGTAAAGCGCGTCCAGCTGCTCGACGTTTTCGCTTTGTGAATAGACCGCGATTTGCACATAATATTTTCGCGCTTCCAAGTCCGCCGCGCTTTTCAAATACGTGGCATCGCCTTTGCTTGCAGAAGGCGTTTCGACAGGCTTCGGAGCACTTTCGCTTTTCGCGACTACGGGCGCGGCATTTTCCTCGACCGATTCATTTTCCTCGACCGATTCATTTTCCTCGACCGATTCATTTTCGTCAACCTCAGGCGGATTCGCTTCTGCCGGAACAAGCACGATGGCATCGTATTCATCTTCTTCCGCTTCCACAGCATTTTCTTCCGCAATTTCGCTTTCGGCAATGAAAACATCTTCTGCGACGCTTTCCGATGCCGCTTCTTCTTCGGGAATTTCATCAAGAGGCTCGTCGGCTTTGGCAACTTCTTCGTGCTCGTCCGGAATGTAATCATCGTCCACGCGCTCATACACGATTTCGTCTTCTTCCTCTGCATCGTCGATATCAACGGCAAACTCCAATTTTTCTTCAGGAATTTCGTCCAAAGACTCATCACATTTCGCAACTTCTTCGGGAATGTAATAGTCCTCCACACGCTCATACACGATTTCGTCTTCTTCCTCTTCTTCGACGAAATCTTCGGCAAGCTCCACTTTTTCTTCAGGAATTTCATCAAACGAATCTTCAACTTCTGCGATGACGATTTCCGTCTCTTCCGGGATTTCATCGAGAGTTTCTTCTTCGGCGACAGCAATTTCCTCTTCTTCTGGAATCTCATCAAAAGTCTCTTCCGCTTCGGCGACAACGACTTCCTCTTCCTCGGGAATCTCATCGAGAGTTTCTTCTTCGGCGACGACAATTTCCTCTTCCTCGGGAATCTCATCGAGAGTTTCTTCCGCGTCGGCAAGCTCAGCCTCTTCGGAAATTTCTTCTTCCGCTTCGGCAATAGCGATTTCCGCCGCCTCTTCTTCAATTTCTTCCGAAACGTCTTCGGCTTCGGCGATTTCGTTTTCCAATTCTTCTATTTCTTCGACTTCCTTCGCAGGATTCGTGATGACGGCAGTTCCGTTCGCCACTTTGTCAACCGTGCCGTTGCGTTTTGTGATCTTCACGAGATTGTTGGAATCTTTTTTTATGGAAAGCGCTTCTGCGGATTCGGGCGAAAGCAATATGGCGACTCCTTCCGATGCGTCCAAAGAGCCAATTACGAGAACGTTCACCTGCCGGCTGTTCATCGGATTCGTCACGCTTATCGAATCGCCCGGAAGATAGCCAACAGTTTTCGCGAAAAAGCCTTTGGGAAAAGTGCCGCCTTCGGCGACCACGGCTCGCCCGTCCAAAGACGGACTTGAAGAAGCGAAAACGTTTTGCGCGAACAAAAGCGCGGACACAAATGCGAGAGCGAAAACTGTTTTTTTCATAATGCACCTTCCTTTTTGGCAAGCCTTGCCTGAATTTCAATGGCCATGTCAGTGGCAAACGACTCAACGCCGCCGCGATTGTCATTGGACGAATTGACTTTTTTCGGGACGAATTTTTTTTCGAACAGGACTTTCAAATCCGAAACCGAAACGATTTCCACTTGCGCGTCCCTTATGTTGCTCAAAAGAACAGCAGATGGATTCGTCGAATTCTCCAAAGAGTAATTCAGAAAAAGCTTTATGAACAAATTCATGCCGCCTTCTTGCGCATCGACAAACGAGCGATGCAGCTGCGATTTTTCCTTGGCGGCGTCATTGTCCGAAACGATGACGGAATTGTTCGAAACGATTGTTCCCCGGTCGAAAAAATAATCCATAATCGCCTGCTCGACTATGTACGAAGCGTCGAAAACATTTTCTCCGCCAGTGTTCCTTTGGACAATTTGCAGGGAAAAACTTTTCGCATTCAGCAATGCGGCCGCGCCAAGCAGCAAAAATGTCAAAAAGTTTTTTTTCATTCATACTCCCAAGAAACTTCTTTCGTCTATTTCAAATGTCGGAATTTGGCGCGAAAAGTTTAGAGATTTTCAATTCGCGCGTCCAAGAATTTTGCTTGCACACAAAGCCGAATTATGGTATAATTTCAACGGTGGGAAAATGAATCGCAGCGAAAACGAACTCTACATTATCGGCGCGGGATTCGCGGGGCAGATGATTGCAGGCGACATAAAGCGCAAGAAAATCTTCGGAAAAGTCCGCGCGTTCCTGGACGACGACAAGAATTTAATCGGCACGGAAATCGACGGAATTCCAGTTCTCGGCCCGATTGACGACATCGCGCTCGTGCTAAATCCAAAGCCGAGCGACGAGGCGATTCTCGCAATTCCCACCGCGAACGTCGAACGAATCGCGAAAATCTACAAGGCTTTGAAATCAAGCGGATTTTTGCGGATAAAAATTCTTCCGAGCATAAGCCAAGTGGTGAACGGAACGGCGCATCTTGTGCAGGCGCGCGAAATCGATCCGCTCGACATTCTCGGGCGCACGCCAGTCACGATTCCTTTGCGCGAAAGCCTTTCATATTTGCGTTCGAAGCGCGTGATGATTACAGGCGCGGGCGGCTCGATTGGCTCGGAACTTGCGCGGCAGCTTCTTTCGGGCGGCGCGGAAAGGCTTTATCTTTTCGGGCACGGCGAAAATTCGATTTATCTCATCGACCGTGAATTGCGAATCCTGCAACAAGAAGGCGTGGGCGAAGCCGCCACGATCGTTCCGATTATCGGCGACATGAAGGACAGGGAATATGTGCGCCACATCGTGCGGGCAACGAAATGCGACGCGATTTTCCATTGCGCGGCGTACAAGCATGTTCCGCTGATGGAAGAGAACGCCGTGGCCGCCGTGGAAAACAATGTTTTCGGAACGAAAAATCTTTTGGACGCGGCAGCGGAATTCGGCGTGAAAAAATTCGTCCTAATTTCCACGGACAAGGCCGTGCGCCCGGTTTCGGTCTACGGCGCGTCGAAATTGATTTGCGAAAAATTGGTTTTGGACACGGCGGAAAAAATCTCGAAAAAGCAGCCTTCGGATTTGGGCGAAAGCGAGCGCGCGTTTTTGTTCGTGCGCTTCGGAAACGTGCTCGGATCGCGAGGCTCAATCCTGCCGCTTTTTATGGAACAAATAAAAAACGGAGGCCCGCTCACCGTCACCGACGAAAACATGGAACGCTATTTTATGACGATTCCCGAAGCGTGCTCGCTCGTGCTTCAAGCCGGAGGAACTGGCGGGAACGGCGCGTCGTACCTTTTGGACATGGGCGAGCCAATCAAGATAAAGGATTTGGCGGAACAGATAATTTTGTTCAGCGGGCTGGAAGTGGGAAAAGACATCGAAATAAAATACACGAAGCCACGCCCGGGCGAGCGTCTGACCGAGCCGCTTTGGGACGAAGAGGAATCTCCCGAGCCGACGGCTTTTCCGAAAATCCTCAAATTGAAAAAAACTTCGGAAATCGGATTCGACTTGGATGAACTTTTGGAAAAACTCCGCCCGATTTGCTTTGGCGGAGAAAATTACAGGAACGCCGACGCGCTCAAAAAAATTCTTTGCGAGGCGATTCCTTCGCTAAAAGAATTCTACGAACAAAACGGAAAGGTGGCTTAAAATGTCTCATTCTGATTCGCTCAAAGTTCCATTTTCGCGCCCTTCGATTTCCGCCGCGGAAGAAGAAGCCGTCCTGAAAGTTTTGCGCTCGGGCTGGCTCACGACAGGAAGCGAAGCCTTGGCGTTCGAAAAAGAATTTTCCGATTTTATGAACAATGTCGGGCAAAACGTAAAGGACGCGCGCGCGGCCGCAGGGCTTTCCAATGACGACGTAATCAGCCTTGCCGTGAACAGCAACACAAGCGGAATGATTTTGGCGATGGAAGCTTTGGGCGTGCGCCCCGGACGCGCCGTAATCACAACGCCGTACACATTCGTTTCCACGGCGGCTTCTGCAAAGCATTTGGGAGCGGACGTAATTTTCGCCGACATCGAGCCTGATTCGTATTCGATTGACGTTGAAAAAGTGGAAGAAATCTTGCGGCGCGACACGGAAAAAAAAGTGTGCGCAGTGGTGGCAGTCCACATCGCGGGAAACGTCTGCGACATGCGCCGCCTCGTGGAAGTCGCGCACAAGTACGGCGTGAAGGTAATCGAAGACGCGGCGCATTCCTTCCCTTCCCTCACGCCGCTCGGATTTGCAGGAACAATTTGCGACGCGGGGATTTTTTCGTTCTACGTCACAAAGACGATGACGACGGCGGAAGGCGGAATGGTCTGCACGAGAAGCGAAGTCGCGGCTCGAAGAATGCGCGCCATGCGAATGCACGGAATGGACAGAACCACTTGGGATCGCTACACTTCCCCGCGCGCCTCGTGGGAATACGACATAATCGAAAGCGGCTACAAGTTCAACCTGCCCGACATTTTGGCGGCGCTGGGACGAGTGCAACTTTTCCGCGCAAACGATTTTTTTGAAAAGCGAAAACGCATCGTGAAAATGTACAACGAGGCTTTCAAGGATTTGGATTTCGTTCGGATTCCGCCGGACGGCGAAGGAAATTCCTGGCACTTGTACCTGCTTCAGATTGTGGGCGAAAAGCTCAAAATCGGCCGCGACGAATTCGCGCTTGAATTGCAAAAAATGGGAATCGGAATTTCCGTACATTTCATTCCGCTTTTTTATTTCACATATTGGAAAAAGCTCTGCGCGAATTTCACTGCGGAAAATTTTCCGAACGCGGCTCGCGCATATTCCGCCACAATCACGCTTCCGCTTTGGCCTGACATGACAATCGAAATGGCGCAAGAAGTGATTGACGCGGTGAAAAAAATCGGAAGTTTAAATCAACGTGGCTGAGATAGCGCGACAATTTATTTTTTAGGAAGAGGAAAGTCATGCCGGACAAAAAAATCGAGACAGGCGAAACGGCCAAAAGAAAATCTGCGGAAAAAAATTCCTCGAAAATCCACGCGCAAAACATGAAGGATTTTTACAGCGACCTCAAAATGGACGGAATGATTTTCGCAAAGATCATCAGAAGTCCCAAAAAAAGCGGCACGCTGAAAAGCATCAAAGCGAAAGATTTGCCCGAAGGATATTTTCTCGTGACGGCGAAAAATTTTCCCGGAAAAAATTCGATAGAAACTCTCGGCACGACTTGCGAAATTTTCTGCTCGGAAAAAATATTGTACGAAGGCCAGTCGCTTGCGATTTTGGCAGGACCTGAAAAAAAAGTCTTGGAAGAAATCGCCGCCTCGATAAAAATCGAAATCGAAAACGCGACTTTCGAAAAGAAAATCCTTTCGCAAAAGCGCGTCGTGATTGGCGGCGGCAAGCAGAAAAACATTTCCAAATATTTTTCGCGCGCGGCTTTTACAGTCCGCAACAAATGGACCTACCGTCTCAATTCCACTCCGCAAAACGAAGCCGACGGCGCGCTCTGCCATTTCGAAAAAGACGCGATCACGATTTTCACGCCGACGCATTGGCCGCACCATCTGACGCAAAACCTTTCTGCGGCATTCGGAATCGCCGAAGAAAAAATTTTCATAAACAAGACGCTTTCTTCAATGCCGAGCACGAACAGTCTTTGGGGCAACACGCTTTTGGTCTGCCAAATTTGCGCGGCATCGCTCGTTTCGGGAAAGGCAGTGAACTTGAGCCTTTCGCAAAGCGAGCAGATAAAATTCTTTTCGAATCCCGGCGAAGTGTCGATCACGCACAAAACCGCGCTCACGAAAGAAGGCACGTTCAAGGCTGCGAGCATCGACATAAACTTTGACGCGGGCGCGTACAATCCTTTCGCGCAGGAAATCATCGACCGCCTCACGATCGCATCCACAAGCATCTATCATTTCGACAAATTGGAAATCACTGCGCAGGCAACATCCTCGCCGAAGCCGCCGACTTCGGTGAACCTTGAAACGATGGACGCGCCTTCATTTTTCGCGATTGAAAACCAGCTGCAAAAAATTTGCTCGGAGACGGAATTTTCGCCCGATGAAATCAGAGCCGCTAATTCCACGATTTTGAGAAGCGAAAAAACAAAGATGCCTTTCGTGCTCGAAATCGAGCGGCCGCGCGACACTTTGGAAGCTGTCCTGCGGCAAAGCGACTTCCGCAGAAAATTCGCCACATGCAAAATTAATTCGGAATTCGGCTACGAAAAAATCGCGGGCTACAAAGGGCACGGAATCTCTCCGCGCGGAACGGGCCTCGCATGCGCATACGACGCGAGCGGCTATTACGGCACGAGCATTTTCGAGTACGGGCAAAAAATGCAGACTACGCTCCAAAAAGACGGAACGCTCGTAATCCACGCGCAAACTCCGAGCGCGGCAGTCTTGGAAATCTGGAAAAACATCGCGGCGGAAATCCTGCAAATCGAGCCGAAAATGGTAAAAATAAATTCCAATTTCAGGCTCAAGGACGAGCCGCTCACGCCGGAAAATTTTTATTCGAACCTTTCGATTATGACCGGCCTTTTGCGAAAATGCTGCCAGGGAATTCAGGCGAAACGCTTCCGCGATCCCCTCCCAATCACGGTGAGCAAAAGCATCACGAAGGCGCAGATAAACCAATGGAACAAAATAAAATTTCGCGGCGTTCCGTTCAACTCGACATCGTTCGTGGCGTTGGCATTGGACTTGAAAATCGATCCGTGCACGTTCTGGCCGAAAATCAAAAACATTTGGGTGACGGTGAGCGCAGGAAAAATCCTCGCAATCAAGGAAGCCGAAACGCGGATAAAATTTTCGATTCAAAAGACGCTCGCGGAACTTGTGGAAGGCGAAAGGCTCGATGCCGAAAAAATCTCGATCGCGTTCGTGAACTCCGAAACGGAAAGCAAGCAAATCGGCGCGCTCATAAAGAAGGCTCTGCCGGCGGCATTTTCGGCCGCGATTTCGCAGGCTTTGAATTGCAACGAGAATTTCCTTCCGCTTAAATCAAACTCGCTTTTCACACTTTTGTCGCAGGCGAAACTTGCGGAAAAGGCAGAGAAAAAAGAAGTCAAAGAAGGTGGCGCACAATGAAAATAAATCTTTCGGTGAACGGACAGCAACTTTCGCTCAATGAAAATCCGGACGAAAAGCTTCTGTGGATTTTGCGAAGGCAGAATTTTTTGAGCGTGAAATGCGGCTGCGAGAATTCAAGCTGCGGAGCGTGCGCCGTCCTGCTCGACGGAAAATGCGTCCTGAGCTGCGCAATCCCGATCGGAATCCTGAACGGCGCGAAAATCGTCACGCTGGAATTTTTTTCCAAGCAAGCGCAGTATCAGGAAATAATGAAGGGCTTCGAAAAGGCTGGCGTCTCGCTTTGCGGATATTGCAACGCGGGAAAAATCTTCGCCGCCTACGAAATCATAAACACGTTCTCAAATCCGAGCCGCGAGCAAGTTTTCGAGCGCGTCCGCTCGCTCAAAGAATGTTGCGTGGAATCCGACACCTTGATAAACGGAATAATCTACGCGACGCAAATTCATTTCGAAAAGGAAAACCAGAGAAAAAATGGAAACAAATAAAACTCTTCTTTTCGCAAAGAACATTTCCGAAGTTCTCTATCAAATCAAGAACACGCCGGGGCTTGAACTCGTCGGAGGATGCACGCAGATTCCGCGCCTTCCCGAAAAATCGCTCTGCACGAGAAACGTTGCGGAAATGAAAAACATAAACCGCCACGAGCTTTTCATCGACTTCGGTCCAGCCGTGACGCTGAACGAAATTCTTGATTTGGGCGAGGAGCGCATTCCGAAAATTTTGTACAAGGCAATCTTGAACACAGCGAACCATTTCGTGCGCAACATGGCGACGCTCGGCGGAAACATCTGCACGAAGGAAATTCACGGAACGCTCTACGCGCCGCTTTTGGCTTTGAACACGATGCTGCGTTTCAGGAGCGCGGACACGCAGGCGTTTTCCACGATGCCTTTCGAAAAGTTCGCAGGCGTTCCGCAAAGAAGCGTCATCGTGAACATCCGCGTCCCCAACGAGGATTGGGACGTTTCGATTTTCCGCCGCTGCGGTCCGCGCCACACGCTCGAAAAGGATTCCGCGTCGTTCTGCTTTTTGGCGAAGACCGAAAAGCGCGCGCTCATAAACGTGCGGATAGTGTTCGCAGGCGCGATTGTTTTTTCGAGCCGCGAACTGGAGAACAAGCTTTTGGGGCTGCGGCTTCCGATAAGCGAAAAGGCGATCGCGGCGTTTTCCCGCACCGCGGAAGAGGCGTTCGACGAGGCCTTGGGCGAAGAGAAGATAAATCCAGTTTTGAAAAGGCAGTTTTTGAACCTGACGCAGTATTCATTGAACCAGCTCGCGTAAGGGGGCGGAAGCAGTCCGACTTTGGCACGAGGATGTTGAACGAGGAGAACTCGCCGTCGAACTTGTAGACACCTTACCTTTGTGCTGTCATATCTGCTTCCGTGGGATTGTGATTTGGGCGAACAGCGCGATAATGCGTGATGGGAAAATCCGTGCCATGCCGAATTCTTTTCCCGAAGCCCGCCGCATATATTTTCCGCACCGTCTTCTCATCGGCGAACGCCGTGTCGCAAACCACATTCGGGAACTTCCGCAACATAGCGAGTACATCCTCCAATGGACGGCAGTGCGCCAATTGCACCGTGACGCTCGGGTACGCCACGATGAGAGGCGTGAAAAGAGAGGGTAGTTCGAATGGGTCGGGTCCCGCATGAATCAGTATGGGAAAGTTGCATT
>CAMWWZ010000032.1 GCA_947178095.1 uncultured Treponema sp. | reverse complement strand
TATCAATGGGGGGGGGGTATGGCAAGTGGGGTTTTGAAAAAAAGGGAATTTTTTTGAAATTTTTTTCGGGATTTTACTATACAGATTTTGCTTTTTTGTGAAAAAATCGTGCTCCGCAAAATCTCGCCGCGCCCTTGCCTTTATTGCGAATTTTCATTATACTAAAAGTATGGCGTTACTCGAAGTAAACAACATCGGCGTAAAAATAGATGAAAAGCAAGTCCTCGAAGGCTTGAGCCTCAGCGTGGGCGCGGGCGAAATCCATGTCATAATGGGTCCGAACGGCGCGGGAAAATCCACGCTCGGAAACGCGATAATGGGAAATCCGCTCTACACTCTTTCGGGCGGAAAAATATTTTTCGACGGCGAGGACATCACTGGAAGAGACGCGGCGGCGCGCGCGAAAAAAGGCATTTTCATGTCGTTCCAAAATCCGCTCGAAGTTCCGGGAATTTCGCTCGAGAATTTCATCCGAAGCGCGATCGCGCAGAAAACCGGCGAGCGCGTCAAACTTTTCCAATTCCAAAAGGAACTCAAGGCACAGATGGAATTTTTGGCGATGGATTCGTCTTACGCCGCGCGCGACTTGAACGTGGGATTTTCGGGCGGCGAGCGCAAAAAAAGCGAGATTCTCCAGCTTCTCATGCTAAAGCCTCGGCTCGCGATTTTGGACGAAACGGATTCGGGGCTGGACGTGGACGCCGTGCGCACTGTCTCGCGCGGAATCGAAGAATACAAAAAGGCGAACGACGGCGCGCTTTTGATAATAACGCATTCGGCGAAAATTCTCGAAAGCCTCAAAGTGGACTACACGCACATTCTCGCGAAGGGAAAAATCGTGCGGACTGGCGGCGCGGAACTTGTCGATGAAATTGCAAGGAACGGATTCGCTTCAATAAATTAGCAAAAAACGAAATTGAAATTATGGAAGAAATGAAGGCGATTTTGGAAAAATATTTTTCTCAAAAAGACGAAATCGACACGGTGATTTTGTTCGGCTCCTTTGCGACCGGAAAATTCAACGAAAAAAGCGACGTCGATATCGCGCTTCATTCTTGCGAGGAATTGGATTTTGAAAAGTTGGCGCAAATGCAAACGGAACTTTCGCTTCTTTGCGGACGCGAAATCGACTTGGCGGATTTGTCGAAGGCGGAGGGCGTTTTTCTTTGCCAAATCATGCGCGGGACGAAAATCAAATTCACGCCCAAAGTTTTTATGAAATATCAGATGAAGGCGCTTTTTCTGCGCGAGGATTTTCTTCCGATTTTGGAGCGTTGCCGAAAAGAAAGATTGCGGAGATTTGCGAATGGAACGTGAAATAAACGACATAGACCGCTCGATATACGATTTCCGCTACGAGGAAACCGACGAGAAATTTTTCCGAATCGAAAGCGGACTTTCCGAAGAAATCGTGCGGAAAATTTCCGAGGAAAAAGGCGATCCCGAATGGATGCGCGAATTCCGCCTCAAGTCGCTCGAGACATACAACAGGCTGCGCGTGCCGAATTGGGGGCCGGACATTTCAGGGCTTGACATGGCGAACATTTCGTCCTACGTTCGTCCAAAGACAAAAATGAGCGGCGAATGGAAGGACGTTCCGGACGACATCAAGGACACGTTCGAAAAGCTCGGCATTCCGAAGGCGGAACGCGAAAGCCTTGCCGGAGTGGGCGCGCAATACGATTCGGAATTGGTTTACCACAATGTCAAAAACGAAGTTTTGAAAGAAGGCGTGATTTACACGGATTTCGAATCGGCGTTGAAAAGCGAAGAATGGGGCGGAATGGTGCGCGAATATTTTATGACGCTCGTAAAGCCTTCCGACCATAAATTCGCAGCGTTGCACGGAGCGGCGTGGAGCGGCGGAAGTTTCGTCTACGTCCCGAAAGGCGTGCAACTTTCTTTTCCGCTGCAATCGTATTTCCGCCTGAACGCGAAAGGCGCGGGACAGTTCGAGCACACGCTCATCATCGTGGACGAAGGCGCGAGCCTGCATTTTATTGAAGGATGCTCGGCTCCAAAATACAATGTCGCCAATTTGCACGCGGGCTGCGTCGAACTTTTCGTAAAGCGCGGCGCGCACTTGCGATATTCCACGATCGAAAACTGGTCGAAAAACATGTACAATCTCAACACGAAGCGCGCGCGCGTGGAAGAGGACGCGAGCATCGAATGGATTTCGGGAAGCTTCGGAAGCAACGTCTCATACCTTTATCCCGAAAGCGATTTGGTCGGGAAAAATTCCCGCGCTGAATTCACGGGAGTGACTTTCGCAGGCGCGGGACAAAATCTCGACACGGGCGCGAAAATGATTCACCTTGCGGAAAACACGTCGAGCGTCATAAACACAAAATCAATCTCGAAAGGCGGCGGCATTTCCACATACCGAAGCGCGGTCTACATTTCGAAAAACGCAAAGGGCAGCAAGGCTAGCGTCTCGTGCCAAAGCCTCATGCTTGACAGCGAATCGCGCAGCGACACGATTCCCGCGATGACAGTCCTCACGGACAAAGCCGACATCGGGCACGAAGCCAAAATCGGGCGAATCAGTTCCGACGCGATTTTCTATTTGATGAGCCGGGGAATTGCGGAGGACGAAGCGCGAGCTATGATCGTTTCGGGCTTCGCAAATCCCGTGAGCAAAGAACTTCCGCTGGAATACGCCGTGGAAATGAACAACCTGATTCGCCTTGAAATGAAGGGAAGCCTATGACAGAAAAAATCGTAAACAAACTTCCTGCCCCCACTTGGAACTGGCTCAAGATGAACGCGGCGGAAATTTCCGTTCCGGAGCAGCTCAAAAAAATCGAGGGCGAAGCGAAAGACGGCGTTCTGCATTTTTCCGTGCGTCCGGGCGAAAACGTCTTTTTTGAAAACGAAATCCACGCGCGCGAAGGCGAAGAAAAGACAATCATAATGGACTACACTTCGCAGGACGCGGACGAAAGCGCGGCAGGATTTTTCGGAATAAAAACGCGCGTCATTTTGGAAAAAGGCGCGCGCGTCCATCTCGTGAAAATCCAAATGCTCGGAAAAAATTTCACGCGGCACGACCAAACTTTCGCAGAAATTTCCGACGGCGCGGAATTCCACTTCACGCAAATCGAACTCGGCGGCGCGAAAAATTTCGTCGAGATGATTTCGGATTTGGACGGCGAAAACTCGCATTTGAAAAGCGACATTTCGTACTATTGCGCGGACGGCCAAGAACTCGACATCAATTTCGTCGCGAACCAGCGCGGAAAGAAAACTCGAAGCCTTATGAATTCGTTCGGCTCATTGGCGGGCGGCGCGAAAAAAACTTTCCGCGGCACGATCGATTTCAAGCGCGGCTCTTCGGCATCGAGCGGAAGCGAATTGGAAGAAGTGCTTTTGCTTTCCGAAAATGTCGTGAACAAATCGATTCCGTTGATTTTGTGCGGCGAAGAAGACGTTTCGGGCGACCACGGCGCGACAATCGGAAGCGTTTCGGACGAAATATTTTTCTATCTTAATTCGCGCGGAATAAAAAAAGCCGCCGCCGAAGAAATGATGGCTCGCGCAAAAGTCATGCGCACGGCGGCATTGATTCCGAACGAATCTTGCGTGGAAAAAATCGAAAATTTTCTTGACAAAATTTTTTCAGGAAAAAACGCGGAGGAAAATCCGTGAGCGAGCAGAACGAATACAAAAAAGATTTTCCGATTTTCTCGGCGGAAAAAAATCTCGGCATCGTCTACTTTGACAACGCGGCGACGACGCAACGTCCGCAATGCGTGCTCGACGCGATGGACGAATTCTACAAAATTGACAACGCGAATCCGATGCGCGGCCTTTACGATTTGAGCGTTCGCGCGACTGCGGCATACGAGGACGCGCGTGCGACAATCGCGCGTTTTCTCGGAGCTGCGCAAAGCGCGGAAATAATTTTCACGCGCAACGCTACCGAAGCATTGAATCTCGTCGCTTATTCCTACGCGCTCGAAAATCTGCACGAAGGCGACGAAATCGCGCTTTCGATAATGGAGCACCATTCGAACATTCTTCCTTGGCAAATGGCGGCGCAAAAAACCGGAGCGAAATTGGTTTGGCTTGAATGCGAAAAGGATTCGGGAGAAATTCCGCAAAGCGAATACGAGGCGAAAATCGGCGAAAAAACAAAAATCGTCGCCATCTCGCAAGTGAGCAATGTCTTGGGCACGGAAAATCCCGTGAAAGAAATTGCAGAGCGCGCGCACAAATTCGGAGCCATTGTCGTGGTGGACGGAGCGCAGTCCGCGCCGCACAAAAAAATCGACGTGCAAAAAATGGGCGCGGATTTTTTCGCAATTTCAGGACATAAATTTTGCGGACCGACCGGCTGCGGCGCGCTTTATGCGAGGCGCGAACTTCTCGAAGCCATGCCGCCCTTTTTGCGCGGCGGCGAAATGATCGAATATGTCACGAGAACTGGCGCGACTTGGGCGGAAGTTCCTGCAAAATTCGAAGCAGGCACGGTAAACGCGGCAGGCGCGGTGGGAATGGCGGCTGCGGCAAAATACATCGAAAAAATCGGGCTTGAAAAAATCGCCGAGCACGACGCCTCGCTTGGAAAGCTTCTCACCCAAAAGATGCTTGAAATTCCGCACGTCAACATCATCGGAAACAAGGACGGCTCGAAGCGATGCGGAATCGTGACGTTCACAATTGACGGAGTTCATCCGCACGACATCGCGACAATCTTGGACACCGAAAAAATCGCAATCCGCGCAGGGCATCACTGCGCCCAGCCCTTGGGCGAATTTTTGGGCGTTCAGTCCACGGCGCGGGCAAGCCTTTATTTTTACAACGACGAGCGCGAAGTGGGATTTTTCTGCGAGAAAATAAAAAACATTCGAAAATGGATGGGCTATGGAAACTAAAGAACTTTACCGCGAAATATTGAACGAACACAACATCAACCCGCTTCACAAAAAGCCGCTCGAAGGCGCGACGCATTCGCACGACGGAATCAATCCAAGTTGCGGCGACAACATCACGCTCAACCTGAAAATTTCGGACGGAATAATTTCCGACGCGAGCTTTACAGGAAGCGGCTGCGCGATAAGCCAGGCATCTTGCGACATGATGATCGACCTTGTGCTCGGAAAAACCGAAGACGAGGCGAAAAAACTTTGCACCACATTCATGAAAATGATCACAGGCGAAGTGTCGCAAGAGGAACTCGAATCGCTCGACGAAGCCGCCGCTTTGCAGGACATTGCAAGAATGCCGGCTCGCGTAAAATGTGCGGAACTCGGCTGGAAAACGATGAAAACAATCCTCGAAAAAAGCGGCGCGAACAGAGAAGCGACAAGTTCAAGCGCAAACATTCAAAATTGCCACTAAAATATCGCGGCAATTTTGACTTCGAGTTTTCTACGAAAACTCGCTTATTGAACTGCAATTCTTCGCTTTGCTACAGAATAGCGTTTTTAACAGTTCGAAAGTTGACACTTTCTTCACTGTTAAAAATTAAAGAACAATTCGCATTGCTAGAAAAAGCGAGTTTCGCACCGCAATTACAACGCCGATTTTCCGTCCTTGTCGTTCCAAATTTCGCCATCGGAAAAAATTATTTCCGAAGCGAAAAGGCTCTCCACAAAATAATTTTCGATTCCGCCGTCAAATTCGAATTCGGACAATGGAATGAAAATTCTTTCGGAATCGCCGGGATCGAATTCCGCGTCAAAGACGAATTCTTTTTCCATCGAGTCGTCCGAAAAATCATCTTCGGAATCGCCCGATTCCTGAACGCGCGCGAAAAATTTCACGCGAACAATTGTACGCTCGCCCAAATTCGAAAACGTGAATTCAATTCCCGCTTCATCGCGCTCTGTAATCTGAGAATCGAAAATCGCGTAAGGCGCGGCTAAATCCGAAAGTTTTTTTTCGATCGACGCGCACGAAAAAATCGCGCAGGCGCAAAGTCCGCACAAAAACGCGCACAACATCGTGGCGAACGCATCGCAAAAAACGGACGATGAATCACCATTCATTTTGCGAATTCCATTTTGCCGAAAGCGCACGATGGGCGAAGAGCGCGTTCGCACTTATATTCGCCCTTTTGTAAGAAAGGCTCGCCGAATTTTCAAAAAGCGCGCCACGAATTTTTTTGCGGCGCACGAGACCTGAAATTTTTGGAACGTCAGTTTCGCCGCGCTCCACAAAATCAATCCTTGAATTTTTCATAAGAACCTCCAATTTTTAATTTAGTAAACCTTTAAAAACTTCAGTTTTTCAAGATGCATTTTGCCTTCGCATATAAAGTATGAATTTTTTTGATTCAAAAACAGAAAAAATCGAATTTTTTTCATATTAAAAAAAATTCGAAAAGCCATGCAAAACTCGCCGCCATTTTCAATGCAGTCAAATTCTTCTCTTGAACAAAATCGCATTTTATGATAGAATAAATCGGTTTTATTTCCTTGAGAAAGGAGGCGGCGATGATAACCTACTGGCAGCAAATTGACGGAAAATTCGTCAGCATGGAAAAGGAAAGCCTCAACGCCGCCGCGCGCACTTGGGTGGACGCTCGGAACGTCACGCGCGAAGACATCACAGTCCTTGAAAAAGAATTCCAAATCGAGCAGGAACACATAATCGACATTCTCGACCCAGACGAACTTTCGCGAATCGAGGACGCGGACGGCTACATTCTCACAATCATTCGTCTGCCGATTTTTTCTTCTTCCGCCGAAGTCTCGTATTTTTCAATTCCGCTCGGCGTTATCTTGCAAAAAAATTTCATAATAACAATTTGCTGGACGGACTGCGAAGTCCTGAAAGATTTTTCCGCGAACCGCGTGAAAAACATCAACCTTTCGGACTTCCCGGCGTTTTTGATACGAATACTCAGTCGCGCGGACATCACATATTTGCGCTACTTGAAAGAAATCAACCGACGCGCCTTGGGAATTCAGGACGAGCTTCAATATTCCGTGGAAAACAAGGAAATCTTGCAGCTTTTGAATTTGGAAAAATCGACGGTGTTTTTCACAACGTCAATCAAATCAAACCAGCTTTTGCTGGAAAAACTCCGCAAGACGCGGCTTCTCAAATTCGACGAGGATGACATCGACTGGCTTGACGACGTGGAAATCGACAACCGCCAGGCCTTGGAAATGGCGGACACGTACAGCCAAACTTTTTCGCGGATGAGCGAATCGTTCGGCTCGATCATCTCGAACAACATGAACGGCATAATGAAAACCCTCACGGTTTTTACAGTCGTAGTCAGCATGCCGACATTCATAACGAGCTTTTTCGGAATGAACGTGGAACTTCCGTTCGTCGGCTACGGAATAATCGGCTGTGGAATAATTTCCGCAATGTGCATAACGGCGGCGGCGGTCGTATGGATTTTGGTGAACAGAAAAAAGCCGCGCGGCACGGATCGCGAAAAAAAGAAGAAAAACCGCGCGAAGCGTTTGGAAGTGCGAAGGCTAAAAAAAGTGATCGAAGCGCAGGAATTGAAATTGGAGAAAATGGAATGAAAAAAATTTTAATCTTGGCGGCATTTTTTTGCATCGCCCAAAATATTTTTTGCGCCCCAAAACATTTTTCCGACCTTGATTTGGTGAGGCTCGGCCCTGCCCAATCCGACGCGGAATTCGACACTTTCATAATCGGAGAAAACGCGCAGTCGTACACGGCGCGAAGATTCATCGCGCCATTTTATATGAACGCATACGAAACCACTTACAACTTGTGGTACATCGTCCGAGTCTACGCCGAGCAAAACGGATATGTATTCGCAAATCCAGGGCAGGAAGGCTCGACCGGAAAACGCGGTGCGCCCCCCACTTCGTCCTCAAAATCAATCTCGGCGTTCGAGCCAGTCACGATGATAAGCTGGTACGACGCGGTGGTATGGTGCAACGCTCTCAGCGAAATGCGACAGAGAACGCCATGCTACACTTACAAAGGAAAGCCGATTCGCAATTCCACGGACACCGCGGCTCTCGACAAATGCGAATGCGACTGGAACGCCGACGGATTCAGGCTGCCAAGCGAATCAGAATGGGAATACGCGGCGAGAGTTTTGAAAAGCAAAAAGCCTCCGTTCTTCCAAAGCGGCGCGCTCGCTTCGGGACAATACAACGACGAAATGAAAGAAAGCGACGTTGCTTGGTTTGACGCGAATTGCGCTTCCACGAAAACAGTCGGCACGGCAGGCACGATTTGGGAAAATGACGCTCCGCCCGCGCCCGGAAGTGGCAACGCCAACGCCGCAGGAATTTTCGACATGAGCGGAAACGCGATGGAATTCTGCTGGGATTGGTTTGCGGACTACGAGGAGACGGAAGTCGGCGCGCGCTCGATAGGTCCTGCGCTCGGAAACACGCGAGTGTGCCGGGGCGGCTCATGGTCGCCTTACACGGGCTTCATCTACGCGGGCGATCGCTATTCCTACGACCCAAACGAAGCGTACAACTTTTTGGGCTTCAGAATCTGCTGCTCGTCAGGCGAATAGATTTTTCATCTCGACGTTCGAGACCTTCCATTCTTCTCCGATTTTTTCCGCTTCCAAAATCGCGTAGTTGCCTTCGGCGAGCGGGCCGGGATTTACGACCACGGTTTCGCCGATTTTGTCGATGGCGCGCCCTTCGTGAATGTGCCCGCAAACGAGCGCGAGAGGCTTCGTCTCCACGACGAAATCAGAAAGCAGCGCGGAGCCAACGTGGACATTCGGGGCGCATTCGTCGCAAAGAATTCCTTTGGGCGGATTGTGCGAAATCAAAATCAAATTTCCCCACTGCCCTTGCGCGTCCAGCGCGGCGTTTTTCACAACGTCGAAATCCGAAAGCAAATCTTCTTCCGCGCGCTCGTTCGGAGTCGTGCCGGTGAATTTCGAGCCGCCGCCGCTTCCCGCAAAAGCAAGTCCTTCAAAATAGACGATGCCGCGCTCGCAGCACATGTCCTGCTTTTCGAGAGCCTCGAACAATTCGGGCTTGTCGCAGTTTCCGAGGACGCAGAAAATGTCGTCGTGCATTTCGCGGAGTTTTTTCACGGCGGGAAGCGAAGCATCGTATTTTTCGAATTCGGTGAAGTCGCCCGCGAAAAGCACGGCATCCGAAGATTCGAATTCCTCGCGAAGCTTTTCCAAATTCTCAATTTTTCCGTGCAAGTCGGAAATCAAAAGCAATCTCATTTTTCCTCCAAAAAATTTAAGAGCACAATTTTAATTTTGCTCTTAAATTTTTTGACGTGCGCATATGCGCACAGTAAAAAGCGAGTTTGCGAAGCAAACTCGTCAATGAAACTTGTCGCGCCATTTGTGCGACAAGTTTCATTTTTCCTCCAAAAAAAGTCGGTAGTAAAATTTCAATTCTGCGACCGACTTTTTTGCGTGCGCTTGCAATGAAATGAAAACGCACAATTTGAATATGCAAGTTTCCAACGGAAACTTGTCAAGCAGAAAGTTCGCGCCATTTGTGTGGACTTTCGCATTTTCATTTTAGATTCAAATTCGCGCGGCGATTTTCATAGTCATAAAACATTCAGCATCATGCTTATTCAATCTCCAAAATATATGTTTCGTTTTCCGATTCCACTTTCCAGACAAATTTTTTGTCCTCCGAGGGATCTATTTTCCAGCAGCGCACATCGACGAAGTTTTCTCCGCTGTAGACGCGCTCGCTGTAAAAATTTACTGTTTCGCGCCCGTCAATATGCGCAAGCTTGCATTCCGGCAATGAGACGGAATCCAGCGTAACAAGATACATTTCTCCGGAGCAAAAATTTTTGCAAACCGAATACGGCTCGCGAAACAACTTCCGCTCGTTCAGGCAAATCGTTCCGAAATATTCGACGAATTTCGTTTCCGCGCAGCGTTCCCGAATGGCGTTCCGCTCCTCGAACAAAATTGACGAAATTGAAAAATTGATTTCATATCGCATTTCTTCTTCGGGTGAAATTATTTTCACCTCAAGAAAATTGTCGGGCAGTTTGTCGTGAATGTCTTCCGCAAAAGCAACGTAATTTCGCGTCGCAAAAATGAGCGTGGCGAGAAAAAGAAAATTTTTGGCAGACTTTCGTATTTTCATTTTAGATTCAAATTCGCGATTGAAAAAATCCGCGCGGCGATTTTCACTTTTCATCAAAAATCCAATTTTTCCATCGCGCGTTTCAAAACCGACATCTGCCCTTCCGTGCCGACCGTGATTCGAAGAAATTCTTCGATTCCTTCGGTGTCGAATCTTCGCACCAAAATTCCTTCTTTTTTGAGAGCCTCGTACATCGACTTTCCAGAGCGTCCGTCTTTTTTCGTAAAAAGGAAATTCGTGCTCGAAGGCAAAACGAAAAATCCGCGCGAGCGCAAAAAGTCCGAAAAGTCATCTCGCTGCGCAACAATTTTTTTCGCGCATTCTGCATAATACGGAACGTTCTCGCAAACCGCGCTTCCAAAATATTGCACGAAAGCGTCAATCGGAAAATGGTTCACGGAATTTTTCACGGTGAGAACGGCCTGCACCATTTTCGGATTCGCGACCAAATATCCGAGGCGCATTCCCGCAGCGCAAAGGCTTTTGCTGAACGTCCGGACAATCACGAGATTTTCAAAATCGCGCAAAAGCGGAAGGCACGATTCGCCGCCGAAATCCACATAAGCCTCGTCCACCACGAACGCCCTGTCGCGCGGACATTCTTTGAGCATTCGGCGAACTTGCGCGCGCGAAAGGCAAAGGGAAGTGGGCGCGTTCGGATTCGCGAGGATTGTCGGCGCGTGGAATTTTTTCGCGCGCAAAATCATTTCGTCCACATCGATTTGCCAGTCTTGCAAAAGCGGAACTTTTTCCATTTGAATAGAATGAAATCCGCAGTACACAGGATAAAAGCTGTACGAAAATTCCGGCGAAATCAATTTTTCCGCCGAATCGAAAAACGCATAAAAAAGAAAAGAGAGCACCTCGTCGCTTCCATTTCCGGCATAAATCATTTCGCTCGTGATTTCAAATCCAATTTCGTCGCATTCGCAAGGCGAAATTTTTTCTCCCGAAATCCGCGCGCGCGAAAGCACGCCGCCAGTTGCGTTCAGCATCGTGGCGATTTTTTTTCGCAGCGAAAGCGAATCGGGGTCGGCATAAAGCGCGAGGCTTTGCGGCGAAGTTTTTATCCATTCGATCGCGCGTTCCAAAGCGGCAGGACTCGGCGGATACGGATTTTCGTTTGCGTTAAGCTTTATGTATTCCCTGTCGCGCGGCTGTTCGCCAGGCACATAGGGATGAAGATTTTCCATTCTCGACGAAAGCATTTTTCCTCCAAAAATAAATTTTAAATTCAAGCAAGCAGCTGCGAATTTCGCTACCGCTGGGGCTAGCCTCTGCACCGCTTCGCTACCGTAAGGGGCTCCAAAAAATTCAATTTTCATTTTATCAAAAAAGCGCGCCCTTTGCAATATAATAATAGGTTGTCTCTCTCCCAAAATAAATTGCAATATAATGCTTGATTATTTGCGCGTTTCGTGCTATAATAAAAGAATGGCTGCCACAAGTGATATTGGAGTTTTGCTTCGATTCTATGCCAAAAAGCAGAATTCGCCTTTTGTTTCATATCAAGATTTCGTTGAATATCTCAAGCACTACACTCAGCACAACATCGATGAAACGCCCGATTTGGCGTTATATTTGGGAAACCCGATTCCGCAGATGGAAAAAGCGTTCGAGCCTTTCATCGAGTCGAAACAAATTGTCATAATTGATTCAAATTCCGCAAAAAAAATGATATTCGTAACCGGCTATTTCAATACGATATTCGCGGAACGCTACAAGGAAATCCAGTCAAATCCGAACGTGCCGTTTCCGACGATTCAGGATTTGCCGAAGCAAACTCCACAGGATGTTCTCGTAAAGACCGAATACGCCGACATTATTTTCGAACTTTTGAAAAGCCAAAAAAGCGACGACAAAAATCTTTACGCGATTGTCGTTCCGAATAATTTGCCTTCGATTATTTTTCCGGGAAATGTTCCCGTCAGCATTCTCGTAAATGCGAGTCTTGAAAAAATGCAATTGATGCTCGCAAAGCCGGAATACCACGACTATTATCTGAAAAAGCTGAAAGTCGCGAATCCGAACAAGGAAATTTCGGTGAAGAATTTTTTCAAGCAGCTCGTGAAAAGTCCAGAAGACGCATTGATGTCGCTAAAATCTTCGAGCGACTGCTATTATCTTTGGGGACAGCTTTGCCATTTCATCAGGCTTGACTATGAAAAAGTCAAGGATTTCACGCAGGAAGACATAAATGTCTTGCAGGCAGTCGCGATTTCGGAAATCGTCGCGTCGTTCTACAAAAACGAATCCACCAAGACAATGCAGCAGGAACTTGCGATAAAGTCCGTGCAAAGCAAAATGAAGCAGCCGCCGTTCTTTTTTACGATGGACGGAATATTGAAATTCACCGACGCGAAGGGCGTTCCTCTTCAAGGACAATATTCGGACGAGGCCTTAAAAGAATTCTTGCAAAAAGAAACCACCGACGCGAACAAAAACGAGCTTCCCAACATGCTTGTTTTCAAGACCGAAGACGGCACGAAATATTTCATTTACAAGGAAAAAGTATTTCCCCTCGTAAACAGAATGTGCGGCGAAGCGCACGACACGATCGCACAAATCCTGAAAGACGAATGGTACGAGCTTTTGCTGGATTTCGAAAAGACTTTGGAAATGTCGGACGACAGGGCGTTCAACTTGCGGCTTGAAAAGGAAGTGCAAAAAAATTCGCCGGTGCTCCATGCCATTTTGGGCGCGACTTTTTTGAGCGTTCTCAATTCCGAAATCATCGGAAATCCGCAAGGCCCGCATTATGCGACGCTCTTTTCGGGCGATGATTTGCTTCCATACACGACATTGCTGCTGCTGAACAGGCAAAACGTGCTTTCAGACGCGAAAATACTTTTGCCGTTCTGGTACACGATTCCGATTTTCTCATGGATTGCAAGTCTCTTCAAGAAAAAGGCTTCCGCCAAAAAAGTGCAGGAAAGCGTCGAAAAGTCCGCGCACGAAGAATCCGAAGAAAAGAAAAAAACGCGAAGCAAGACGGTTTCCAAAAAAGATTCGCTCATAGCCGCCGCAGAAAAATTGGAAAGCAACATCGTTCCGGAAGGCTCCACGATCGAGCGTGAATTGAACGCATATCGGAAATTGTGGAACATAATGATTTCGAAGGAAGCCTCGCTCGATTTGACGAACAACGTGAATTCCCTGATTCGGGATTACACGCGAAAAGTCCTGAAAACTTTGAACTCGCGCACGCTCACAATTGACAGGATTCAGAATTTAGCGAACACGCTTTGCAAGACTCCGAACATGCAGAAAATCAACGATCAAAATTCGCTCTATGTGTATGTCCAGCTATACATGATTTATCTTATGAAAAACATGTAGTTTTTGCGCGGCAGTTTTCTCAAAAATTCTCGTATTTATTGCGATTTTCCTCTCTTTAAATCAAAAAAAATCATACTTTATAAATGCAGGAATTTTTCTGTCAAGTTCGCGTCGCGACCTTGCATTTTACCAAAGCCAAGGCCAAATCTTTGGCTTTGCAGGAGTCTTTATGAGCAACATCAACTGCCTCATTGTTGAAGGAAATGTCGTCCGTCAGCCGGAATTCAGGACTACGCCGCATGGCTATCCAATCTGCAAAATTCCAATCGCAGTAAACCATTTTTACAAAAAAGCCGGCGGCAGCGGATATGAAAAGGAAGTGTCATTTTTCGAAGTCGAGACTTTCGGAAAACTTGCGGAAATCTGCGCAAAATACAGTCAAAAAGGCCGCGGGATGAGCGTGGTCGGACGAATCAAGCAAAACCGCTGGAAAACCGATGAAGGCAAAAACGCAAGCCGCGTCACAATCATCGCGGAGAAAATCGAATTCAAGCAGCGATTCGCAAAAGCAGAATCAAGCGAAAAGGATGCCAAAACCGCAGAAAGCGAAAGCGCGGCAGAAGAAGAAATCACGCTCGCACTCGCCGCACAAACGGAGGAATCTGATTTGAGCGAGGATTTGGCATTCTAGAAATCCAAAAAGGCGCGAAATTATTTTCGGCGAGAACGTTTAAAGTTTGCGTCAAAAATACTGCCGCAAACTTTAATTTCGAGTTTCTTTCAGAAACTCGCTTGTTGAACTATCCGCGTCGCAACAAGTTGCCTAACGCGGATGAAATTAAGTTCCTCGGAAATTGAAATTTCCTGCGGACTTAATTTTTAAGGAAGAACTTTTGCCGCGAGCGTTTTTTGCTTTCTCGCCGAATTTCGCCTTGTATTCTTCCGGGGAAATGCTGTAAAAGCCTTCCTTCCAGTTGAAAAGCGACGCGCCTTCGAGCGGGATTTTCTTCAAATACGACTGCATGACTTGGCGGAACTCGGCTTTTTTGAGGCGCGTCTTCGAAAAGTCCAGCAAGAATCTTTTGAAGCCCGCGCCTTCTAGATTCGTGGCTTTGTCGGCAATCGAAAAAGGAATTTCTGGCATGACGAACGAGCCGTCGTCCGTGGAATTCACTTTGAAATTCATCTCGGACTTGTCGGAAAAATACGTGAAGTCGTAGCGTTCGGGAAGGCGGAATCGCAAGCGGAAAAGCGCGGGATACGCGAAGACCGGAATCAAGACGCGCGCGCGGACGCTTTCCTCGAAAACCGCCTCAAGGTTTTTGCGCGAATTCTCGTAAGGCGAAACGAACGCGGAAACGCCGCGATTCTCAAGCCACGAGACCGCCCACCTGTTGAACGTGTAAAGGTACGGGCCTGCTATGAAGGCCGCGCCTTTTTTCCGAAGCATCGAAATGTGCGCCAAATTGTTCGCGATGAAAGTCTTGTATCCCATGCCGACAAGTTCGTCAATCTGCGCGGAAAGGCTTTCTTCGATTCCCTGCGGACAAAACGGATCGAGCGAAAAAATCACCTGCGCTTTCGAAAAAGGAAGGAGCGTCTTTTTTACGAGCAAGTCGCCGAGCGTTTCGGAATTCACTTCGATGATGATTCGCACGGGATGCGCTGATTGCGCGAGGAAAACGTCCTCGACCGCAGAAACCTGAATGTAAAGCCCTTCGGGGAAAAAATCAAGCTCGTTTTTTTGCACGGGAGTCAAATCCATTATCGGGAGCACTTCGTCGCGCGGCTGCTTGTTGAAGCCTTTGAGTTCGTTCGGCAAAACGCGCTTGTATCTTTTCGTGCCGGCTTTGGTCTGCAAAAGGTACACTTCGTCGTACTGGCTTATTCCGCCGGGAACGTCGATCCATCGCCTGCCCTCGCCGTCTGTTTCCACGTGGCGCACCTTGTGGCTCACGCGCCCCGAGTCGTCGTTTTTGTGGATGCGAATCGAGTCTCCGGGATCAGCATCGTAAGCCCCGCCACGCACGAGCGCGAGGCTCACAGAGCGTTGGTTTTCCTGCGCGTTCGGGGAAAGCGATTCTTTGAGCGAAACTTTGAGTTCTTTGGGAATTGGCTTGATCGCGGCGATTTTTCCCAAATAGATTCCCGTTCCTCCGGCCTGGTCGGGATTTAAAATCGCCTCGCCTGCATTTTTCACGCCTTCTTCAACGTTTTTGAATCCGTACCAATACGAAGTTTTCGCGCGAGCAAAATCTGTGGAAAGCATTCTCTTGGCGGCGGCCACCGCCTCTTTTCTATTTTCTTGATAATGATCGATGACATAGCGATAGGCGGAGACGACGCTTCCGACATACTCCGCGCTTTTCATCCGCCCTTCGATTTTAAACGAATCCACGCCGGCTTCGATGAGTTCCGGAATTTTGTCAATCAACTGCAAGTCGCACGGAGAAAAATAATAGCCGCCCCGCTCGCCCGAAGAATCCTGCGCCGTGTAGAATCTTCGGCAAGCCTGCGTGCACATTCCGCGATTCGCGGACTTTCCGCCCAAAAAACTTGAGAAAAGGCAAAGGCCGGATTCGCTCACGCAAAGCGCGCCGTGCACGAACACTTCGAGCGAACAATTTGTCTTGGATTTTATATCCCTGATTTCTTCAATTCCGAGTTCGCGCGCAAGGACAACTCGCTTGAATCCTTCCTTGCCCAAAAGGTTCACGGCAGAAGCACTTTCGGCGTTCATCTGAGTCGATGCGTGAAGAGCGAGGTTCGGGAAAAATTCGCGGCACATTCTGATGATGCCGTAGTCCTGCACGATGAGCGCGTCAGGTCCAACGCGATCGAGGTACGCCAAAAACCTGTAAAGCCGCTCGCTTTCGCGTTCGGTGCAGACTGTGTTCACAGCGACATAGATTTTTTTTCCCATTCGATGCAAGGCATAGACCGCCGCTTCAAATTCGCGAAATGCAAAATTCGACGAGCGAAGCCGCGCGTTGAAACTTTTCAAGCCCAAATAAACCGCATCCGCGCCTTCGCCAATCGCAGCGTCCAAAGATTCCAAATTTCCTGCCGGAGCGAGTAGTTCTGCCATAAGGCGGTATTATAGCATATTTTCAAGAAAAATGCTAGTGGCACATCGTGAATTTCAAATTGCCGCGCGAATTTTGACGCAAATTTAAACATTTTTAATGTTTTTAATTGAAAAAAAATCATACTCTATAAATAACAAAAAAACAGTGAGGTGTGATATGAAAAGAAAACTTGTTTCGGACGCGCTGCCAAGCTGCCTTATGCTTTTCGTGGCGCTCGTCGGTTTCGTGTTGCTTTGCGTCTGCCAATCCGGATGCCAAATCACCACGGAAGGAATGAAAGTTCTTGAAAGCGAGGAAAGCCTTGAAATTCAGAACATAGCCGTCCTTGACGAAAATTCGATCGAAGTGCAGTTCAACAAGGAAGTGAGCGTAAAAGAAGCGAAAGTTTCAAAATTGGATTCGCAAGAACAATCTTCGCTGGACGCGCTTGGCGAAAACGCAGTCGGAGCGAACGCAGTTTTGTCCGAAGACGCGAAAACCGTCGTCTACGAATTCCAAGAAAGCACGGACGTCGGGGAACGCTACCAGCTTTTCAGCGAAATCGAAGATTCGCGCGGCAATTCGCTCACGTTCGCGATTCCGTTCGAAGGCTACAATAACCGCATTCCAATTTTGATAATAACGGAATTGCAAGGCGCGACTGGCGACAAGACGGTAAAGGGCGTAAAAACAAAACGCTGCGAATACATCGTGTTGCGCGCATTGACGGCAGGAAACCTTGCCGGAATCGAGCTTTACAGCGCAAGGTACAAAGGACTTTCGGAATATCGTTTTCCTGCCATCGAAGTCAAGGCTGGCGAGCACATTATGATTCACTTGCGCACTTACGAAGGCCAAGATTACACCGAAGAATTGGGAGACGATTTGTCATTGGACAAAAACAACGACGAGAGCTGGAGCACGATTCGCGACCTTTATTATGAAAACAGCGACCCATGCGCGAGCAAGGAATACGACATCGTTCTTTTGCGCAACAGGACCACGGCGAAAGTAATGGACGCCCTCTTGTATACGCTCGAAAGCAAAAAGGAAAATTATTCGAAATTGTCGGCGGCGGAAAAACTTGCCACGGACGAAGGCAAGTGGAAAAGCGAAGGCGAAGAAAGTGATCCGATAATCCTGCAAAAAACATTAACCGCCACGACGCAAAGCCTGCAAAGAACGAATTCCGAAGAACTTTTTGCGCTTGCAAAAAAAGGCGAACTTGAGCAAGACGACATCACCACGTCAAAAAATGACTGGCAGATAGGACTTACATTATACAACGTAAAAAGAACAAGCATATATTAAGTGAAAAAACATTGAACATAAAAAAACGCCGTGCCTTAAATAAGGCACGGCGTTGCAAAACTCGGCAATATCACGAGGAGGAAGTTTACAATTTTACCGTTTCGACCATATAGCGTATGGAAAGGCCGCTGGAATCTTCAACGGTTTTTTCCACCACGAAAACAAGGCCGGACTTGTCCGAGTTTCGGAATATGCGGACAATCTTGTAGTTGATAACGCCCTTGCGCTTTATGTCGGGCGAACCAACTTTGTACTTTTTTGCCGCGCCGTCCGCACCAATGCTCAAATCTATGTAAAAGCTTGAAAGGCAATTCGCGCCGCTTCCATTGTATGTCGGAACAAGGCGCACGGCATAAGAAACTTGTTCGTCCGTGGCAGAGCCGCCGTAATTTTTAAACATAATTTCGTCCGTGCCTTTTTTCACGCCGTCCTCAAGTATGTACAAAATGTCATCGGCGACGGCGTTCTTGCAGCCATAATTCTTTATGTCGAGATAATGACGCGCATACAAATCTTCGTAAACCTGGCTTCCGCTCCTGTCGGACTTGTCGTCAAGATTTTTGAAAACGCCGCCAGGCACATATTCGTTTTTCGCCACGTCGATTGTATATATTTCCGCGTAAGGCTGGAATTTCACGTCGGTCTTTCCGTATTGTCCGAAAATGTAAGTATTCCCGTCGCTCGAAAACCCGATGTCCTTGAATGCCGCGGCATCGCCGGCAAAAGAAATTCCGGCAGACAAGAAAATGAGGCTCGCAACAAATCCCTTTTTCATACTTCCTCCAAAACAATCAAAACGCCGACGTTAAGCGGCGAGAACTGAAACTCTCCGCACGAATTGACGCGATAAAAAATCCTATATATATTATCGGAAAAACAAGAAAACTCTTTACTATTTTTTCATTTAACATTAGAATACATTCAATGACATTAAAAGGCAAAAATCGCTATACATTCATCCTCTCCGTATTTTTTTCGGCAATTTCGATTTTATTCTTGGTATATTTTTCGATAAGGCTGAACGCGATTCTAAAAACAAGCGCGATTTCAATATCATTTCCCTCGCCGCTTGCGAAAAACATTTGGGCGGTGATTTTCGCCGAACTTTGCATGATCGCGTACATTCCAATCGTGTCGTTCTATATATATTCGCATTTTCTCAAAACGCCTTCGACCGAAATAATATATTTCATGCTTTTTCTTTTGGGAGCGGCAATCGAACTTTTCCGCATAACCCTTCCTTTCGAAATCGAACGGAACACGTTTCCAAACCTGCTCGTATTCATCGGCCGCGCGTTGTTTTTCGGAAGGACAATTGTATTCATAAGCATTTTCGTGAGCGCGGTCGCAGGCGAGCCCGAACAGCGCGTGAACGCCGAACAGAACATTTTCATCGTATTGGTCGTCTCGGTGACGATTTCGAGCATCGTTCCCATAAACACAGTCGGATTGAATTTATCCGCGCCGCCAAAATCCATCGCGCCTTTTGCGCTGGAAGCGGGATTGAATTCTTTCGCAATTTTTTTCTACATGATATGCGCCGCCGCGACATTCTCGACATACGCGATAAAATCATGGAAAAGCGAAAATCCTAACTATTTGTTTTTGGCGATAGATATCATCCTTGTGGAAGCGGGGCTCGTGGCGTTGAACTCAAGCGAAATACTTGCGGCGGCGATTCCGGGCGCGATTTCCATCGGCGTGGGAACGTATCGTTATTTAAATCGGCTTCACAAAGTTTATATGTAAAAATGCGCGATTCCGCCAAGCAAGACAGGAATAAGAATATTGTCAAAATCTTTTAGCGGCAAAATTTCAATCAGCATTCCAAAGACGGCGATGCACAAAGACGCGCCTGCGTTCTGCAAGACGCAAAACGAGGAAATGAAAATCGCCGTAAAGCAGACGAGGCTTCCGGCGCAAGTCTTTCCGCCGGTAAACGGAACATGCAAATTGCCCCAAATTTTCCCTGCGAGGCTCGCAAGCCCGTCTCCGAAAGCAAGCGCGAAGATTCCCACTGCGGCGGCTTTCGGTTCCCATAAAAGCGCGGTCAGCACGATTCCGACTACAAGCGTCAAAGGACCAAGCACGAATTTGCCCTTGTCGCGCTCGCGCGCCGCAATGTCGATTATGTCGGAAATCACCGGAACTGAAATTCCGCGCAACGACAATATTTGGCAAAGCGCATAGCCGATTCCCGCCAAAATCAAAAGGACAATTGTCGCGCTGTAAAAATGCGCGAGCAAAAGCGGAACAAAGGCCGTGCAAAGATGTATCACCTTTCGGAAAATTTCCTTATAAAAAACAATGAGATGCTTTTTCCACAAAAGGCCGATATGCGGACAAAGTATTTTCACTGGACAAGTCCCTTTTCGCCGTCCAGCACGCGCGGAATTTCCGTATAAATCGCAGGCTCGTAATCCGAAATCGGATTCGTCACATAGCGCAAATTCTGCTCGGCAAGATTGCTTCCCGGCAAGCGCACCAAAGTTTCCTGATTTCGCGTGAGCGCGTCGTAATAGCGAATCGAATTTTGGAAATTCACGAGGGATTCCGCGTTCATCGAACTGCTTCCGTTTTGCCTTGAGACACGGAAAAGGCTCACTCCGAGATTGTTCGAGGCTTTCATATAAGTTTCGACCATATCGCCCGCAGTGGCATCAATTTGCGGAATCACGATGCCATATTTTTCGCGCTGGAAATCCAAATAGGAAATCAGGCGGTTGTAATAACTTTGCGCCGCAAAATTGTCATTCCGCAAAGAAAGCGTATTTCCAAGCGCGAGCAGCGAATGAGAATCCAAATGTCCGTATTCAGGAACTTTCAAAAAACTGTTCAGCGCGGAAGTATAATCCTGCTTCGAATAATCTATGTAGCCAAGCCTGTAGCGTATCGACGGGCTGTCGTACTTGTTTTCGATGGAATTTCTGTAATTGCGATAAGCACTGTCCAAGTCGCCCGAAATAAAATATTCCAAATTTCCCATGTCGTAGTACAAAAGCCCGACATTCTTATCGCCCTCGAAATTAGTTTGGCGAGCGCGCTTTTCAAAGATTTCGATTCCGCTTGTCAACTTTTCACGAGCCTTGAGCCATTCGCGGTCGTACAAATATTCTTCGCCGAAAAGCCTGTAGCTGTTGATTTGCTTGCGGATATCGCGATTCTTCAAATTCGAAGCCTTGTCGAAAAGCCTTTCCGTTTCCGCGAGGGAACGCAACGCCTTGTCATGGTCGCCCACTTCGACAAGGTAGCGGGAAAGATTGTAGCTCGCGATGGGATTTTCGGGATCAGCCTTTATCGCGAAAAGCAGCATGTCACGCAAGTCTTCGATTCTTCCGCGCAAAAATTCCTGATCTCTCGGAAGCTCGCCATAAAGTTTGTCCAAAAGATATCCGCAGAGTTCCGTCCAATCCGCCGCAGAAAGAGATTTTTCGCGCGGGAAAAAGAATTCTTTGAGCTCAAGAACATTGCGCAGTTGGTCGGTGCGAATATTGTAGCGCAAAAGGCGCGACTGGTACAAATCAGGATTTTTATCGCCATGAAGCTGCGCGAGCAAAGAATACGTTTCGAAAGCGTCGCTGAACTTCGAGGGATCTTTTTCCGTCGCCCATTCAAGATACGTGTCGCCCAATGCCAAAATTCCGTCGGGGTCGTTCACGTGCCAATCCAAAACCTCGCGCCTGAGAATGGTTTCCGCCTTTTCATATTCGGCAAGGTCTTCCAATTCCATCTGCGCGTATTCAAGGCCAGCCTGCTTGTCGTGGTCGAAACGCTTCAGGATATTCTTGTAGAACAATTCCGCCATGTCATACTGGCGATGCTCCCTGTAGCCTCGCGCATATTTGAAAAACCATTTTTTCTTTGACTTATATGTGAGAGCCTCGTTGAATTTTATTTCGGACTGAGGATATTCATCGTGCTCCAAAAGCGAATAGCCTTCCTTGTAAAGGCTTTCCGCCTTGAGAGGCTTGTAAATATAACGATGCCCCAAATATCCGATGCAAAAAAGCAGCATCGCAAAGACTGTGCCAGCCAACAAAGCAGGCAGAATCTTGCTTTTCAACTGATATGCAAAAGACGCTTTGTAGGCTTCGTATTCTTCGGCGGTGCGCTTTTCAAAATCACGGGGAACGGCCAAAGAGATGTCGAGCATCTTTTCCAGATAGTTCGCCAACTGCCGCGCCGTGACTTTTTTCAAAATCTTATCGATGAGTTCGAATGTAACTTCATCGGTGAATTCGTTTTTGACAATCATATCCTCCACGGCGATACGAACGTTCAGAGGATAATCTTTCAAATTCTTTTTAAATTTCTTGTACTCTTCTTCGTTAAGAGAATTGCGCTGCTTGCCGTCGCCGGTCACCGCGCCGCTGAAATCCACTTGATCAAGGCCGCCCTTTTCTTTTTTCGCATAAGGATCGGCATCGTCCTCGGAAAATCCCGGAATGCTAAAATCATCGTCAAGCGCGAAATCGTTTTTCGCCTGATCCAACTGCAAATCCGTGTCAGGAATATTGAAATCTTCAAAAGAGCCGTCAGAACTGTCCGATGAAAAATCATCGTCCATGTTAAAATTCATGTCGCCGAAATCAGGCGGCGCGTCGCTCGCGATTACTTCGCTTGCGTCCACAGAAAAGGAATCCGCGCCAGGCGAGTCCATGTTAAAATCTGTGCTGAAAATGTCGTCCGCAGAAAAAGGCTGTTCCGCCGCCGCCTCGGACTTCTGATATTCGTCCACGCCATCAAGAATATCTTCGCTTGCAGCAGGCTTTTCTTCTTCGTCCGTGCCAAAGCCGTCCATATCAAACGAATCAAACGAATCAATCGAAAAGTCATTCGAGCCGCCGTCATTGGAAGGCGATGCTTCAAAATCTTCCACGTCGTCGGGCGAAAAATCATTCTCGCCGGAATACTCCGACTTTGCAGGGCTTTCGCTCGGCTCGGGCGTTTCTTCAGGCATTTCCGGCAGCTTGCCGAATTCGGAAGTGACATAATAAGGCGGATTCGCCGAAGTAACCGGATTGTCCGTAAAAATGTCGGGCTTCAAGATGGCAATGTCATCTTCGACGCTCGGAAGCTTGTGAACAACTTTCGGCTTGGGCTTTTCTTCCTCCGGCTCAAAAACTTCCTCATCGTCCGAAGAATCCCCGAAAATCGAGTCAACGCTGACATTCGCTTCCGGCGCAGCACTTTCGGTGGGAGTGTAATCTTCTATCTCGATTCCGTCAATTCCAAAATCATCAAAAGCAGAGTCCGCCTTTTCCGAAGGCGCATCTTCCGAAGCAGAATTCGGAGCGTCCACAGAATTAGTTTCCGCAGAAATCGAATCATCCACGGAAGGAGAAGCATTCGCAGAAGGCGGCGGCGAATAGTCCTCGACTTCAAGGCCATCAATCCCAAGGTCGCCAAAATCAATTCCGGCTTCATCCGAAGAAGGCGCGGCCGCATCGGGCGTTTCTAAAAGAGAATCATCCGCGCCGGAAACTTCGCCGCCCGCGCTTTCGTCCGCAGGCGCACTTTCTCCATCCTGCCCCGGAATTTCAAAATCATCCTGCGCGTCCGAGGCATTTTCAAAATTTTCCAAGTCGCCCAAATCGGGAAGCGAGTCGAAATCCGCCAACAAAGAATCATCGCCGCCCAAATTCGCATCCTGGGCAGAATCATTTTGAAACGGCACGGCATCTTCTTCCGCCTGAGGCAAATCAAATCCATCGGCAGCAGGATTTTCTTCTTCCGCCTGCAAGCCTTGCTCATCGGCGAGGGAAAAATTTTCGTCCGAAACAGCATCGTCCAAAGCAAAGTCGGGCGAAGCCGCCTCTTCCGACACAGTTTCGTCCGAAGAAGGTTTTTCGTTCGGAACAATCTCTTCAATCGGCGCGAAAAATTCTTCCATCGGCGGCGTGGAGTCAACTGGCGCGGCTTCTTCGGCCGGCGGCGTTTTTTCCTGCGGATTCAAAATCGCGTCAAGTTCCGCAATTCCCGTAAGGCCTTCCGCCAACGTGGATTTTTTTCCAGGTCCGCCCATAAAGGCATCGATATCAAATTTGTCTTCGTCCGATGCATTAGACTCCAAATTGCCATCGTCGTCAAATCCGAATCCTGAATAGCCGCTTCCGTCTATGCCCTTTGGCTTTTCCGGCTCGGCTTTTTTCACCTCATTCTTTGCGACTTCCCCAGCGTCAAACGCGCTCAAGTCGGGCTGCCCGGCATCGCCTGAAATTCCCGAAAAAAGAGAGCCAAATTCATCCCCTTCATCGGAATTCGCATTTTCTTTAACTGCGGAAGTTTCGGCGGCTTCTTCCTCCACCGCCTCAGGCTTTTTCGGCATTCCGTCCAAAAAATCTTGGCTGTCGTCAATGTCTGGAATCGTGTCGGGCACAGGATATGGCACGACTTTTTCGCCGCGTTCAGCACGAATATTTATTTCGTTGCCCAATTTGAGAATCTGTTCACTTAATTTTTTCAACTGACTGAAGCCAGGCACTTATTTTCCCACCTCTAAGTATTATATACAAATTAACGGAAATTTACAATATAAACTTTAAGAATTCTAAAATATTTTCCGATATTAAATTTATGAAAAAACTGAATCTATTTTTGGCATGCGCGATTTTCTGCGCGGGCGCGAGCTTCGCCGCGAAGGAAAAGGAAGTTCCGCTCGTTGAATCGAAATATTCGTTTGAATACCGCGAGATCGCGCAAAAGCTGCTCAATCCGAGCGCGCCTTTCGAAAAGGACGGAATGATAGTTTTTTCGGCGGAAGAAGGACCGCATTACGTGGGCATCGCGTTCGACTTTGAAAATTTCCAAAAAATCCATTCATTCCAAAAACGCATACTTTTGGATGAAAACGGCGAAAAAAGCAGCGCGTGGTATTTTTACATTCTCGAAGAATATCCCAATACGGACAGGATTTTGTACCGCCTCATAATCGACGGGCTTTGGACCACCGACCCGATGAATCCGAAGCAGCACTACGACGAAACGACGGGAATCCACCTTTCGCAAATCGACGTGAAACACAAGTACGAAATGGCGACTTCCGTAAAAACCAGCGCGAACGGAAAAAGCGTGCATTTCGTCTACAAGGGAAAGAGCGGCCAAAACGTGCGCGTCGCCGGAACTTTCTCAAATTGGGACAGCTGGATTTACCAACTTTCGGAAACTTCGCGCGGCTTCTACGAGCTCACGCTCCCGATGAACGAAGGCACGTACTATTATGTCTACTGCATCGGCACGAAAGAATTCCCTGACACGACAAACCATTCCCGCGCAATAAAAGACGGCGGAAAAGCGGTAAGCAAGATTATAGTTAATGATGAATAGTTATTAGTTAATAGTTTATTGCGAGTTTTTACGCAAACTAGAGTTTGCGTAAAAACTCGGTAAGCAAGGCAACGCCTTGCGACCCCCTACAATCCTTGCCGCTTTTTATCGCAAACTCCGCGCCATTATTCACTATTCAATATTAACTATTAGTCATTAACCACCACCAAAGGTGGTGGCTTGAAATGTGAACCGCTCAAAGCGG
>CAMWWZ010000031.1 GCA_947178095.1 uncultured Treponema sp. | reverse complement strand
TTTTTTTTTCAACCAGAAGACGGCAAACTCCATTTCTGCGTGTCTCGTGGGCTCGTTGATGTTTAAAGAGACAGATAATAATTTTATGGCTTCGAAAAAAACAAAGCGAAATAAATTTTTTGTCGCGCTCTGGCTTTTGATTCTCTTGATTTTGGTGATTATCTTTTTGGTAAAAAAAGACGATTTCATCGCGAATTTAAAATCCACGAATTTTTTCGAGCGCGTCACTGGCTCTACGCCGGAATTCATTCAAAATTATGAAGTGAAAGAAAAGCCAAACAAAACGAATGGACTTTCAGAAGTTGAAGAAATTCCCGCGCCAGGCAAAGCCGAAATTCACACGCCCGGAATATTCGATCAGGAATATTCGAAGCCAACTCAAAAAGATTTTGCGAGCGCGGCGGAAATTGAAAACGAAGCCGAAGAATATGAAGAGGACGTTACCGTTCCGCCGCCGCAAATTGAAAAGCCCGAAAAAAATAACGACACGCCAAAAACGGAAAAGCCAAAGCCCGCGGCGCAAACGATGAACGTAAAATTATTTTTCGTGCAAGTTGATTCCGACGGCAATGTAAATCGCAAAAACATCACGCGCGCCATTCCAAAAAACGATTCGCCTTTGACAAGCACAATTCGCGCGCTTGTGGCAGGTCCAACGGAATCGGAAAAAAATTGCATGTCGCTCATTCCCGAAGGAACGCGGCTTTTGGGCGCGAGCGTCCGCGATGGAATTGCTGCGCTGAATTTCAGCGAAGAATTCGAATTCAACACAATCGGCGCGGAAGGCTACCGCGCGCAATTGATGCAAGTGGTTTTTACCGCCACGGAATTCGCCACCGTGGAAAGCGTGCAATTTTTGATCGAAGGAAAGCGCAAAGATTACATCGGCTCGGGCGAAGATGTTTGGATGTGGATTGGCTCGCCGTACACGCGAAGCAGCTTTAATTAATTTTTTATAATGCAAATGAACAACAATTTTCCCCTCCCCGCTGAATTGAAACAAAAACTCCGCGCGTTGGCACAAAAATACGAAAACGCCGAATTCTTGACGAGCGACCCGAGCCAAGTCCTGCGAAAATTTTCCGAAGAACGCGAGCAGGAAATCGCTTCGTTCATTGCGGCGCAAATTTCGTTTGGAAAGCGAGAAATTTTTTTGGCAAAATTGAATTCGATGTTCGAGGAAATAGCGCGAAACAAAATGAAGCCAAGCGAATGGATTTTGAGCGGCGAGTACGAAATTTTTTTTCCGAAAAGCGAAAACAAATTCTACAGATTTTTTTCGTACAATGACATGAACGCGCTTTGTGCGCGGCTCGCGCAAATCTTGCAGGAAAACAATTCGCTCGGCGAAGCTGTTCGAAAAAATTACGAAGCGATTCAGGAAAAAAATTCCTTGAGCCTTGTTTCCGCGCTGATTTGGCTTTTCCCGGAAATAAAATGCGTTTCGCAAAACGCGGACGGTGCGTGCAAAAAATTGCACATGTTTTTGCGCTGGATGGTTCGCCAAAATTCGCCCGTGGATTTGGGCTTGTGGAAATGGGCGAGCGCGAAAGATTTGCTCATTCCGCTGGACGTGCATGTGATGAAAGAATCCGAACGCCTCGGCTTGCTCGCGCCGAAAAGTTCGCCAAGCGCAAAAACCGCGCTCGCTTTGACGCGAAAAATGGCGCAAATCTGGCCGGACGATCCAGCCAAAGGCGATTTCGCGCTGTTCGGATTGGGCGTGGACGTCGAAAAATCGTAATTTTTGAAAAATTGTGTCAAAATGACGCATTTTTGAAAATTTTTTGACACATATTGTGTTCAAAATGACGCAAAAATCTCGCGAATGACATTTTTATTGGGAGAGTCTGGAAAAAATTCCGTTTTTTTCCTGATTACGAATTGAAAATCTGAGTATTAATTTTTATAAAATTCGGGGCTTGTTTTTCAAGAAAATCGTAAATTCTTCAAGAATCTTTCATATTCTTCGATTTTTTCGAATAAATTTGAGCTTTCTTTAAAAATTTTCATGAAAAAATGGAATTCTTCAAGAAATTCATATATTCCTCAAAAATCTTTCATTTTCCGCTATTTTTTCGCGTAAATTCGAGTTTTTTGAAAAGTTGGCACGATTCTTGCTAAATAATTCACGACGGACGGAAATCGTCCCGCAAAAAACAAAAAACAGGATGGCAGAAAGCAAAAAGTTTTCCGCCGAGTTTGCGTAGCAAACTTCCTGATTCTTATAGCGGCCGTTCCAAAAGGGCGGCTTTGGAGGTAATTATGAACGAACTTTCTCTTTTCAATTCGCTTTTTGACACGGCTTTCGGCGGAATGCCGGATTCTTGGAAAGTCACGCAAATGCCAAAAGTTGACGTGAAGGAAGGAAAAGATTCCTACGCGCTTCAAATGGATTTGCCTGGCTGCACGGAAAAGGACGTGAACATCGAGGTGGATCACGGCGTTCTTACGATTTCTTCTGCCAAAACAGAGGAAAAGGAAGAAAAGAAGGACGGCGAAAAATGGCTCATCCGCGAGCGCAGTTCAAGCCGCTTTACGCGACGCTTCACGCTGCCCGATGACGTGGACCAAGAAAAAATCAGCGCGGTTTTCAAAAACGGCGTTTTGAACGTAACTATGAACCGCAAGGAATTGCCTGCACCAAAACGCATCGCAATTGAAGCCGCGTAAAAAAAATCGAAACGCCGCCCGCATTTTGTGGGCGGCGTTTTTTTCGGAAGTCCGCAAAAATATCGCAAGTTAAATTCGTAAAATTTTTTGCATTTTTTCTAGAATTTGCGATATTTCTAATTTTTATCGCAAATCAACATTTCAGATTGCATTTTTTTGAATTTTTTCGGAAATTCCTTGCATCTTCCCCAAATTTGCGATAAAATAAATCTCATGAAAATTGATTTTGAAAAAATTCCGCAGAATGTTATCGCAAATTTCAAAGGCGGCGAAAAAAATTTTATCGCAAAAATGTACACCGATTCTTCTATCAAAATCATGCACGGACGGCTTGAAGACGGCGCCACAATCGGATTTCACACGCACGAAACTTCAAGCGAAATAATTTTCGTTTTGGAAGGCAGCGGAAAAGTTGTTTGCGATAGCGGCGAAGAAATTTTGAAAGCCGGCGATTGCCATTATTGTCCAAAAGGTTGCGGTCATTCTTTGCAAAGTCCTGCGGGCGGCTTCATAGATTTTTTTGCCGTCGTGCCCGAATTGTAGCCACATCTTGCGCTGATTGATTTTTTCTATTACAATGATTTCATGTCGTTAAATTGCAACGAAATAAATTTGATTTTGGAAGAACTCAATTTGCAGGGCGCGTTCATTCAGGACATCATTCAGCCTGGCTTCGACACGATTGCATTTTACACTTACAAAAATGGCGCGGCAAAAACAATTTTGATTTGCACGGCGAACGGCGCGTGCCGCTTGAACGAAACGCGGCGAAAAATTCCAAAAAATAAAAAGCCTTTGCGATTCATGGAATTCCTGAAATCGAAAATCAAAGGCGCGAAAATTCTTTCGTGCAAACAAATCAATTTTGACAGAATCATAAAAATGGAGCTGGCGCATTCGGACGGAAAATACACAATGTACATTCGTTTGTGGAGCGCGAATTCAAACGTGATTTTGTGCGACGAAAACGACAACATTTTGGACACGATGTTTCGCCGTCCACAAAAAAATGAAATCACTGGCGGGAAGTTTTTTCTGCCCGAACAAAAAAAAGATTTGCAAATTGATTCGATTTTGGAAAAATTTCCGATCCGCGAATTTCCAGAATTGAAAGAATTTTTTTCCGAAAAAAATCAACACACTTCGGCGCAAGATTTCGAGCAAATTTCATTCAACCAAAAAATTGATGTTTGGTACGCCGAGCATGCGACGAGCCTTTCGCGCGAAGCACTTTTGGAAAAAGCAAAAAAATGGTACGAAGCGCATCATTCTCGCCAAAGTGCCGCGCTTGAACGCTTGGAAAAAAAGCGTTTGGATTTTTCTGCCTCGGCGGAAAAAAAGCATTTCGGCGATTTGATTTTGGCGAACGCGCATTTGTTCGGCGAATTGGATTCGCAAGATTTTTTGGAATGCGAAGATTATGAAACTGGCGAAATTGTGCGAATAAAAATTGACCCGAAAAAATCCGCGCAGGAAAACGCCGCAGAATATTACGCGCTTTACAAAAAAGAATTGAGCGGCGCGGAAGCGCTCAAAACTGAAATCGAACTTGCGAAGAAAAAAATCGAGTCGCTCGAAAAAGTTTACCAAGAAATTTTGGCAGAAAAAAATCCAATGAAAATCGAGCAACTTTTGCGGCAAAGTTCCACGCCGAAGCAAAAGCAAAAAAAATCGCATCCCGGACTCGACTACACGGTGAACGGCTGGTACATTTTGGTGGGGCGCGATGCCAATGAAAACGACGAGCTTTTGCGCCATCACGTTCGCGGAAACGATATGTGGCTTCACACGCGCGATACCCCAGGGGGGTATGTTTTCATAAAGTGCCGCGCAGGGAAAACAATTCCGCTGGACATTCTGTTGGACGCGGGAAATCTCGCGCTTTATTTTTCCAAGGCGCGCGCGGCAGGCAAGGCGGATTTGTATTACACCGAAGTGAAATATTTGCGGCGCGCGAAAAATGGCCCGAAAGGTTTGGTGATTCCGACGCACGAAAAAAATCTCAATGTTGTGTTGGACAAAAATCGACTCGCGCGCCTTGAAGCAATTCGCCAAGAAAATTCCACAATTTAAAATCCGCATGAAAATTTTGTGCGAAAAATTTTCGATTGCTTTTTTTTGAAAAAGTCCTTATAATTGAAACAATGAAAATTACCGAAATTTTGAAATCAAAAAAACTCACTTTTTCATTCGAAGTTTTTCCGCCAAAGCAAGATGGCAATTTTGATTCCGTCGCGCGAACTGCAAAAACGCTCACTGAACTTTCGCCCGACTGGATCAGCGTAACTTACGGCGCGGGCGGCGCAACGCAAAGCAATACAATTGAAATTTCAAAATTCATTCAAAAGCAAAATGTCAGCGCACTCACTCACCTCACTTGCATAAACGCGGCAAAAGAAAGTTTGGAAGCGACGTTGCAAAAAATGCAAGAAGCGGGCGTGGAAAATATTTTGGCGTTGCGCGGCGACATTCCAAACGGAATGAGTTTCGAGCAAGCGACGCAAGGCGGATACAAGCACGCTTCGGATCTTGTGCCGCTTCTCAAGGAAAAAGGATTTTGCGTCGGCGGCGCGTGTTATCCCGAAGGCCACATCGAATCCGCAAATCGCATCGACGACATTGAGCGGCTCAAATTCAAAGTTGATGCGGGCGTGGATTTTTTGACGACACAAATGTTTTTTGACAACGACATGCTCTACAGTTTTTTGTACCGCCTCGAATCTTCGGGAATTCACTTGCCGGTTTTTCCGGGAATCATGCCGATTACGAGCGTCACGCAAATCCCGAAAATGATTCGGCTTTCAAACGCCTACATTCCAAAAAAACTTTTGGCAATTTGCGACACTTTCGGATCTTCGCCCGAAGCGTTGCGCCAAGCAGGAATCGCATATGCCACCGACCAAATAATCGATTTGATTTCAAACGGAATTCGCGGAATCCACATTTACACGATGAACAAAAGCGAAATCGCAAAATCAATCGTGGCGAATTTGCGCGACATCATCAACGCGAGCAACCAATGAAAAAGCAAAAAATTTCATCGCAAGATTTCGAAGCCAGCGAAACAAAATCGATAAAAAATTTTTCTCCGCTTCCCACTTGGATTGTGAGCCTCACGCATCCGAAAATTGTTCCGCATTCAATCGCATATCTTCACGCGGTGGCGGCGGATTTTTTTGGAATTCAATTTTTGCGAAAACTTAAATTGGTGCGCATTCCGATTTTGAATGTGGAAACGCCGCTCGACAATAAAGTTCCGTTCGTGCCGCAATGCATTAACGACTATTTGGGTTTCGTGAATTTTTGGATTCGTCCGCTCGCGATGCTGATAAAAATTCTCGGCACGAAAAAAGCCGCGCCGTATTTGGTGAAATATTTTTCGCTGCTGAGAAAATCCTACAAGTACGCATCGCAAATCTACAGATTTTGCATGACAACTACAAACCGTCCGCTTTACAAAAAACGAACTTCTTTCGTAGTCATGCGCATGCTCGATCCGCATTATTTGTGCGTCCCCTCCTTGCACATCGCAATCGTGATTTTGTGTTACGCTTTTTTCCGCGACGTTTTGCAAAAAGAAAATTTCACTCGCGAGCAGCGTGAATTGTGGACGCGCGAAATTTACGAAGGCGCAATCAAAATTGCCGAAACAGTTTTATATGTGAAGCAGCACAGCGTAAATTGCATTCCAGCCGCGCTTTATATGATGACGAAAATTTTGCCGAAAAATTTTTCCGAAAACGATGCGCAAAAATTTTTGGACGACATGTTCGTCACGCGCGACAACATTTTAGAAAGCTCGCGCAAAGAAATCGTGAATTACATGAAAGACATTTTCGCCCGATTTTACGAAGAAGGAAAAAATTCCGCCGAATGGAATTTGCCGATAAAAAATTGGATGAAAGAATACGCGCGGAATTCCGCTTTTTAAATCGCGCGAATAAAATTTGCTAAAATTTTCTTTTAACTTTGTCGATAATTGAAATATGGGAAATTCCAATGATTTTTCACCAAAGTTAATTGAAGCGGTCACGGCGAAAGCGCAATGGTACGATGAAACCGTTATGCCGAAAATTCTTGAGACATACCGCTTGCTTCATACTTGCACAAAAAACCTCTATGATTTGATGATAAAAAAATCCGTCATCAAGGAAGATCCTTATAGACTTGACAAAGAAATTTCAGGTTTGCAACAAATAAACAACAATCAATTTGCAGAAACTGAAAAAAGCACGATAATTGGTCTGCGCCTTTCAGATTACGAAACAATGCTTGATTGGCTTTGCACTTACTATAAATTTTCTGTCGATAATTTTTCCATTTCCAACATAAAAAAATTTATCGACTTTAACAATTCTTTTCAATGGACAAGTCTTTCGGAAAACAGCCCGCAACCAAACACGCGCGGCCTTTCCAGCATTGTTTCCGAAATGCGCAATAGCATGGACGCACTTACAATAGGCACGCTCAGCGACATTCTTTCAAAGTGCAAAAAATGCATGACAGACTTGACGGCTTTGTTCAAAGATTTGGCTGATTTTGAAAAAGAATATTACAAGTTCAAAATCAGAAAAGATGTTTTTATGAGTCCGAAGTTTGACGAAGGCAAAGCATTCAATTCTCCGAACGAAGAAATGGCGCAAATAAAACGCGCCTTTCCATCGGTTTTTGGAAAAGAACCTTTTTACACGCAGCTCGTCGAAGAAATCATAAAAGAAGATCAAGATTCGAACAAAGAAAAATTGCGAGACGCGCTTTTGAAAAAACTCGAAGTGCGCCAAGAACATCAGGAAAAGAAAAAAAAGAAAACCATCGACACAAGGGAAATTCTCATGGCCGCCGTTCAATCCTTGTGTTCGTTTGCCACGCCGCTTGATGCCATTCATTCCAAATTGAATGAAAACAACAAATTGATAAAAGAAGCTTCCAACAAAGGCATTGCAAAATTATTCGAAACTTTGAGAAAAGCTTTGAATATCGAAGAAAAGCCTGTCATCTACGATGTTGTGATAATTGACGCGGGAACAAATACGCAGAAAAAAAGAAAAATTGATTTTTATCCTTTTTGCGCGGACATCAAAAAACGAGTCGGTTTTTACAATGCCTTCGCAACGAAAAACAGTCCAGGCTATAAAAAATTCAATGAAATTATACCGCCAAAAGTTTTGGAATTTTTGGACAGGCAAATTTCGGACATTCAAAATATTTCAGTCACATTGAAAGCTTTGGACACTTATTTTAAAAATTCGACAGTGCCGGAAATCCGCTCGAAAATTCGCGGACTTTCGATGGAGTTGACAACGCTCAAAAATTGCACGATAAATACAAATCAATATATAGCCGACTATACGGCAAACGTCGAAGAACAGGAGCAAATGAAAAAACTTGGAATTTCAGAATAAATTTTTCAAAGCGATTTTCGCATTTTTAATTTTCGCATTTTTGGCGGAAAATCTTTTCGCGCAATTTCAGCCTGAACAAAATTTCAAAGAGGACGAAATTGATTCCGAACTTCAGCGCGAATTCGTGATGTATCATTCGCTCACGAATTTGAATCTCGATCCGCACACGAGCGCGTATGTTTTTGAAGCGCAAATTTTGAACAGCGTTTACGAAGGATTGTTTTCCTACAACGCAGCCACGCTTGAGCCGGACAATGCTTTGGCGCAAGAATACAGAATTTCGCGCGACAAACTTCGCTGGACTTTTACGATTCGTGAAGGCGCGAAAACTTCGAGCGGAAAAATCATTGACGCGCAAACAATAAAAGAATCTTGGCTCGATTTGATTGCGAACAAAAGCGCGTATTATTCTTCGCTTTTGGATGTGATAAAAGGCGCGCGCGAATTTCGTCTTGGACAAGGCAAGCGAAGCGACGTGGCAATAAATGTTTTGGGAAACAAACTCAGCGTCGAGCTTGTAAAACCCACGAGCCATTTTAATAAAATTTTGTGCCACCACGCATTTTCCGCCGTGCCGCAAGATTCAAGCGCGAGCGGCGCGTATTATGTGGAAAGCGTCACACCTTTCAAATTGATTCTCAAAAAAAATCCGAATTACTGGAACGCCGAGCAAGTTCACATTCCGCAAATCACCGTGAATTTCACCGACGATACCGAAGCGCAATCCCACGCATTCAACATCGGCGCGGCGTACTGGGTGAGCGGTCCTGCCGAAATGAAAAGGATTCTTAACAAAAGGGCAATTCAACTTTCGGCGGAATTCGGAACGGAATATTTATTTTTCAAAAATGATTCTCCGATTTGGAGCAATTCAGAATTTCGCAACGCCGTGCTCACCGCGATTCCATGGAATCAATTGCGCGGCGAAAGCATGTTTCCCGCGAAAACTTTGGTCTGCCCTTCGGCCGGTTACACAAGCCCTGAAGATTTGGACTATACCGACATCGACGAAGCAAAATTGATGATTGAAAGCGCGAAGAAAAAAGCGGGCATTTTAGACGAAATGCTCGAATTGATTTTCGCGATTCCCGACAACGAATACATGATAAACCGCGCGGAAATTTTGCGCGCCCCCCTTAAAGAAATCGGCGTGGAATTGAAGACGTTGAAAATTCCCGTGCAAATTTATTTGACTTCGATCGCTTCAACAAAAGCCGATTTGTTTCTGTACACTTGGATTGGCGACTTCGCCGATCCGCTCGCATTCTTGGAATTGTTTCGCGGCGATTCTTCGATGAACGATTCAAAATGGCGCGACAATGAATTCGACGCTTTGCTCGACGAGGCGGCGTTCACCAACGATGCGCGCGAGCACAACGCGTTTTTGTCGAAAGCCGAAGACATTCTTCTTTCCAGCGGCGAAGTGATTCCGATAAGTCATCCCGTCACTTGCAACATAATCGACTTGCGCATGGTCGGCGGCTGGATCGCAAATGCGATGGACATTCATCCGTTCAAAAATTTGTATTTCAAAAAAGTCGAATACGAATTCAAAAATGTAGTTTTAAAATAGCGGATTTTTTTAAATTGCTTTTTAATTTCGCATTCTGCGTTTGGATTTTTCACAGGAGAAAAAATGAAAAAAACTTTTACAACGATTTTTGCGTTCGTGTTAATTTCTTGCAGTGCGAATTCGAGTAAAATTGCGTCCGCAGAAAATTGGAGGAAATCAGAAATGAAAATTGAAATTCAAGTTACAAACGAAAACGGCACAACAACAAAACTTTTTGCAACGCTCGCAGAAAATTCTTCCGCAAAATCTTTTGCCGAAAAGTTGAAGGACGGCGCAATTGCAATCACGCTGAACGATTACGGCAATTTTGAAAAAGTCGGCGACCTGCCGTTTTCACTTCCGAAAAACGACACGCAAATTTCGACCGATGCGGGCGATCTAATTTTGTATCTTGGAAATAAAATCACAATTTATTACGACAAAAATTCTTGGAATCTTACGCGGCTCGGAAAACTCGACGCGCTCGAAAACGGCACGATGAGCAAAGCGGATTTGAAAAATGTTTTGGGCAAAGGCGATGTAAAGGCCGTGTTCTCACTGGCAAAGAATTAAATGCCTCAAAAAATTTTAATTTCATTTTGCGCATTTTTGTAAAGCGCAGAAAATTGGGGAGCAGCGAAAACGTTAAATTTTGTAATCCGAGAATATTTCGCAACGAACGCGAAAGTGCAAAGTTTCAAGCGGGCTTCCCCCTCCCGCTTGCGCAATTTCCTACATCCTTCCAGCAATAATTTCGCGTGTGAGTGCCTCGCTGTGCTTCAACATCGCTACGGGAACGCCATAAGCTTTTTCCAAATCTGCGTCGGTGAGCACTTCTTCCGCCGTGCCCAAATCAATGTCGTGATTCGGATAAAAAAGCATCACCGTGTTGGCGTATTTTCGCGTGAGGTCAAGTTCGTGCATTGAAATGTAAATCGAAACGCAAGTCGCGGCAGAATACTCCTTCAAATATTGCAACGCCGCATGCTTGTGCTTTTCTTCCATCGCGAAAAAAGGCTCGTCCATAAAAACCGAACGCGAGCCGTACAAAATCGAAAACGCCACGAGCATTCTTTGCAGCTCGCCTTTGGAAAGCGCATTGAATTTTTTTTGCGCGAGCGATTCCACTTCGAAAACTTCTTTCACTTCATCCAAAAAATCTTTTTCCGGATTTCTGATTCCGCGTCCCGCGCCGCCAAAAAGTCCATTTTTGTAGACGAATTGCAAAAGCGCGCCGCATTCGTCTTCCGTTTCAAGTTCCATATTTTGGTAAATGTATGACGCTCGCTCGTCGCGCTCTTCTTGCGAAAGCGTCCGCGTGTCTTTGCCAAAAAGTTCCACCTTGCCTTCGACTGGAAGAATCCTGCCTGCCGCCAAAAGCATAAAAGTGGATTTGCCCGAACCATTCGGCCCGACAAGACTCACGAAGCCCGCGGGCAGTTCCGCAGAAAAATGGTCAAAAACAACAGGCGGCATAATTTGCTTGCCGTCCTCGTCAACGTCGCCTTCAAGCGGAGGGTAGGAAAAATTCACGTCCTGAAATTTCAGAAAACTCATATTAGAATATTTTAACACAAAAAAAATTTTGTTGCAATTGTCGAAAAAAAATGTATAATGAAAAAATGCTTCACATTTTACAAACTGGCGATTTGCATCTTGGAAAAATTTTTTATGGCGTTTCTTTGATCGCCGACCAAAAATTTTTTCTCGAACAAATCCTTGACATTTTAAAAGAAAGTCGCGAAACAAAAAATGAATATCACGCTCTATTCGTTGCGGGCGACATTTACGACAAGGCAATTCCGTCGATAGAAGCCGTCGCGCTGTTCGATGATTTTTTAACGCAGTTAAATTTAATGTTTCCAAATTTGCCAGTTTTTATAATTTCAGGAAATCACGATTCCGCCACGCGACTTTCTTACGCGGCAAATTTTTTGAAAAGCCAAAAAATTTTCATTGCGACCGATGCAAAAAAAATTGCCGAGCCCACGATTTTGTGTGGAAGCACCAGCGAAAAATTCGCAGTCTATCAAATTCCATTTTTGCAAAGCGGCGCGTTGGAAAATCCAGACGGCGAGCGACTTTCAAGCCAAAGCGATTTGCTCAAAGAAGCTGTGCGCCGCATTGAATGCGCCCACAAAGAAAATCCCGAAACAAAAAATTTAAAGACGATTCTAAACGCGCATCTTTTTGTTTTGGGCGGCGCACAAAGCAATTCCGAACGCATTTTTATTGGCAACGCCGAACTCGTCGAAAAAAGCGTTTTCGATTTTTTCGACTATGTGTCTGTCGGGCATTTGCATAAAAGTCAAAAAGTTTCCGAAAAATGCTATTATGCCGGAAGTCCACTTGTTTATTCGTTTGATGAAATTTCCGTCGAAAAAAATTTTTTGAACATTACGCTCGATGAAAAAAACGAACAAAATATTTCGGTGCGAAAAATTCCCGTCAAGCCGCTCCACAAAGTAAGTTGCTTGAAAGGAAAGTTTGAAGATTTTTATCGTCTCGACAAAAACAAAAATCCCGAGCTTTACGAAAAGCGCGACGATTATATCGAACTCACTTGCACGGATTCAATTTTAATCGAAAATCCTGTCGCCAAATTGCGGGAAAATTTTCCGAACATTCTTTCGGTCAAGCAAGAATTTCTTACAAAGCAAAACGCGAAAGAAATTTCCAAAAGAGATTTTGACGAAAATTCAGAAAATTTTTCGCCTCCGCAAATTTTTGAAAATTTCCTAAAAGATGTCGTTCCAGATTTTAAAATCGAAGAATGGCAAAAAGAAAAAGAAATTTTTGAATCATTCACAAAAGAGATTGCAATATGAAAATTGAAATTTTGACGCTTCACAATATCGGACCTTTCGTGGGAAATCATCGCGTAGAATTTTTCCGCATGGAAGAATTTTTTTTGATAAGCGGAAATACTGGCAGCGGAAAAACGACATTGCTCGACGCGATAACTTACGCGCTTTATGGAAAGTTGCCGGGCGCGCGCGACGTGCAAGGCGGCACTGCGCATTTGCGTTCCGATTTTTGCAAGGAAAACGAAGAAAGTTTTGTCGAACTGATTTTTTCTCTAAAAGGAAAAATTTATAAAATCATTCGCACTTTGCCGTTCGGAAAAAAAGGCGAAAGCACCGAATTTTATTCGATGAAAAACATTGATGACAAAAATCCAATTTTGCTTTCCAATGCGCAAAGCGAAGCCAAAAATATGATTTTGAATTTGCTCCAACTTTCTGCCGAAGAATTTTCAAAAATCGTGCTTTTGCCACAAGGAGATTTCGCGACTTTTTTGCGACAAAATTCCACCGAGCGAAAAAAATTGCTTTTAAAACTTTTTCCTGTAAAATTTGACGAAATTGTTTCGCAATCAAAAAACGAATTCGATATCGCAAATTTGCGATTAAAAGAAATTCAAAATCATCAAGATGCGATTTGCCAAGAATATGATGCCGAAAATTATGAAAACGATGTAAAATCAATTTTGGAAAATATCGAAAAAAATGATTTATCGCAAGAAAAATTGAAAAAGGAATTGCTTGAAATTACTGAGCAAATTCCAAATTTGGAAAATCTTGAAAATTTGCAAAATGCACTTGCGATAAGTCGTTCCAATTTTGAAATTTGTGATAAAGATTTGGCGGAACAAAATCAAAAAATGCTTGCGATAAAAAATGAAAGCGAAAAAATATCGCAAAAAGAAAATCGACAAAAAGAATTGATTTTGGAAATTGACGCACAAAACAAATCGCTTGAATCAATCGAAAGTTTAAAATCAAATTTAGAATCGCAAGAAAAAATTTATCGCAAATTGGAAGATGCCGAAAAAAATCGGCTTGCGATAAATGAAAACATCGCAAATATGCAAAATTTTATCGCAAGCACCGAGAATCTCGCAAAAGAAAAAAATGCTTGTGAAAACGAATTGAAAAATCTTTGCGATGAACGTGAAATTTTAGAGAAGCAAGAAAAAGTAAAATCTCTTGAAGCAATTTTATCGCAAAAGCAAAATGAATTGAAAGATTTATCGCAAACAAATTCATCGCAAGTGAAATTAATCGAAGAACTTGAATCGCAAATCAAAAAAGAAGAGCAAAATAATTTGGCGGCAATTTTATCGCAAAATTTGATGGACAACGAACCATGTCCAGTTTGCGGCTCAATTCATCATCCGACGCTTGCGATAAAATCCGAAAAAAATATTTCTTTGCAGGAAAATTTAAATTTGCAAAACAGGCAAAAAGAAATTTGCGATAAAAATATTGCAAATTTGCAAAAGGAAATTTCCCAAAAAACAGGAGAAATCGCCGCACATGGCGATATTTTGCAGCAAAAAACACGTTTCGATATAAACAAAACCGAAGAAGCAATTTCAGAAAAAGAAAATCTTATCGCAAACTTTCAGAAAAAAATGAACGAACGAGAATTTGCGATAAACAATTTGTCAAAACAGCAAAACGAAATCACTAAAATTTTATCGCAAATCACAGAAATTCAAGCAAAAAAAGCCGCTTTATCGCAAGAAATCGAAATTCAAAAAACGCAAATATCGCAAGTTTTGAAAAATTTAAGCGTAGAAAATATCACGCTTGAAACGATAAATATTTCGAAATCCGAGCTTGAAAAAAATATCACAAATTCCAAAAATGAAAAAAATATTTTGCAAAATCAAATCGAGGAATTTTATAAAAACGAAAAAGATTGCGATAAAAAAATATCGCAATTAAAAGAACGAAAAGTCAATCTAGAAGAATCTATCGCAAGCACGCAAATTTCGATAAACAATATTTTGAAAAAATTATCGCAAGACATTGACACGGAAAAAATTTCCCAAGAAAAAAATAAAATTCAAAATCAAAAAACTAAAATTGAATCCGATTTGAAAATCTTATCGCAAGCGAACGCGCAATTGAATGCGCAACTTACAAATTTGCAAAACTTGAAGAATCAATTTGAACGATTTGAAAAAGAACGATTGGAAACTCAAGAAAAAGCGGCGCATTTCAAAAGGCTTTATGATGTGCTTTGCGGAAACAATTCAAAAAAAATCGATTTAACTTCTTGGGTGCTGCAAATGTATCTCGAAGAAATTGTGCGTTTCGCAAATCTTCGCATGGAAAAAATTTCTGGCGGCCGTTATTCAATGCTTGTAAATCCTGAAAAACAAGGCGGCAATGCGCATAAAGGCTTGGACATCGAAATCTTCGATTCGTACACAGGAAAGAGCAGGCCTTGCACGACGCTTTCCGGCGGCGAAACTTTTATGGCTTCGATAAGTTTGGCACTTGCGATAAGCGACAGCGTTCTTTCTAGAAATGGCGGCGTTCAATTGGATTCGCTTTTTGTCGATGAAGGTTTTGGTTCGCTCGATGATCAAGCGTTGGAAAATGCCATTTCGATTTTGGACGAAATTCGCGGCATGCGCCAAGTGGGAATAATTTCGCATGTGGGCGATTTGCAGCAGCGCATAAAAAGTCAAATCATCGTAAAAAAATCTGCCGCAGGTTCGACCGTGGAAATTTAGCCAAACTTGCGGCAGCTATACATGTGCATAGATTTTATTTGAAAGAAGCCATTATCGCATCGATAAAATCGTTGTCATACCATTCAAGCATTTTTCTGTTCAAATAGCCGAATTTTTCTTCGTAATCATTTCCTGAAACAGCATAATTATTGTTGTCCCAAAGGCAGGGCGACATTCCATTTTTACTCGCGTTTTCGATGAAAAATTTTACCCACTTTATGCGCTCGGCTTTGTTGTCCTTGTTTGTCGCGCCGTATTCACCAATAAAAACTGGCACATCATTTTCGACGAACTTTGAATTCAAAGTGTTGAAATAATATGTCAAATCACTTTTGTGCGTTTCTGAAAAAGCTTTGTCGCCTGGAGACGCCATCGCAAAGGCATTCGGCGTATACATATGCGTGGAAAGCGCGATCATTTTCGCTGCGTCGCTCGGAACTTTGAAAGAATCTTTGAACGCATAATCTGGAGATGCCACATACGATGGCACGATAACAAGGCGCGAAGAATTTTTTCCGCCCGCCGCGCGAATTGTTTCAAGCGCAGTTTTATTCAATTCATTGACAATTTGAACAGCCTCGGAGCATTTCGAACAATTGTTTTTTTGCAGATAATCGCCGCACCACCATTCATGCTTTGTATTATTACGCAAACGAGGCTCGTTCAGTGTTTCAAAAATCAGCCGCTGGTCATACGAAGAAAAATATTTTGCCACTTGCTGCCAAATATTTTTCACATATTCGATTGATTCTTTTTTATGCGCGTTGTCGGGATAGTAGCCCCAAAAATTGCCCGAAGCGTTCCATGTATCATGATGAATATTTATCACGACATACAAATTGTCTTCCAAAGCCCAATCTACAATTTCCTTTACGCGCGCAATCCAATCCGCATCTATTTTTCCATTCGTCAAATGATTGTGCCAAGAAACAGGAATTCGAATTGACTTGAAGCCTGCGGCCGCCACCGTGTCTATTGTCTGCTTTGTGGTTTTAGGCATTCCCCATGAAGTCTCTGTTTCAAGTCCTTTGTGCGCGCCAGAATCATCGCAAGCATCGAGCGTATTTCCCAAATTCCAGCCCGCGCCCATTGCCCGAACAATTTCCGCCGCAGTTTTTCCTTCAACGGGAACAGTGTCAGAAGGAGGGGATGCTGGTTCATCATCTTTGCCTTGCTGATCGGTGGGGGGGGTGTTTGTTCAGTTTGATTTGAATATCCTTTGTTATTTGTAGGAAAATTTACTGCACAAGAAAAAGAAAGGAGTACACAAAAAATAAAAAATACCGAAAAAAGAATTCTTTTCATATAAAAATTATAGCAAGCATTTTTGGAAATTGTCAAGTTTTTTCAAAATTTATTTGTTGAATTGTCTGCGTTGTTGTGTACGTATATAATTGTGTGTTGGATGGACTGGGGGGGGTAAAACAAAAAAATGAAGAATACGAAACATTGCTTGAAAAAAGACACAAAAAAGGCTAAAATAAAATCGTCACTAAAACATTACGCAAGATTTGTGTAAAAATTTTAAAACCAATTTTGGAGAATTTTATGAAAATCGTAGACGGCGAAAATCTTTCTATTGAAGATGTTTTTGACGTGGCTTGCAAAGGCGAAAAAATCGCGCTTCCTTCCGAAAAAAAATTTTGGCAGACGCTGGAAAATTCGCGGAAATTTTTGATGGAATATATCGAAAGCGGCGTTCCGACTTATGGCGTTACCACGGATTTTGGAGATTCGTGCGCCAACCAAATCGCGCCGCAAAAAGCCGGCGAACTTCAACGCACAATCGTCGCGTATCACGGAATTGGCCTTGGAAAAAATTTTTCCCGCGAAATTGGACGCGCGGTTTTGCTTTGCAGATTGAACGGAAACGTCAAAGGCGGATTCAGCGCGATTCGTGGCGAACTTGCAAAAATGATGATGACGCTTTTGAACCGCGACATAATTCCCGTGATTCCGCAACTTGGCTCGGTGGGCGCAAGTGGCGATCTCACGCCTTTGAGTTATGTTGCCGCCGTAATCATGGGGCAACGAAAAGTTTTTTACAAAGGAAAAATCGTTCCCACGAAAACCGCGTTCAAAGCGGAAAAAATCGAGCCTTTGCCAATTGAGGCGAAAGAAGGCCTTGCAATTATGAACGGAACAAGCGTGATGACGGCGGTCGCCGCGCTCGCTTGGAAAAAGGCAGAGCGGCTTGCGAACATTTCAGATTTTCTTACGGCAGTAACTTCGGAAATCACTCGCGGAAAGGACACGCCTTTTGTTGCGAAAGTGAGCAAAATCAAAAACCACAAAGGACAAATGCAAAGTGCGGCGTACATTTTTAACATAATAAAAAATTCGAAGCGCGTTTTTAAATACGAAGATTTTTTGGAAACTCAAATCGAAAAAATCGGCGGCAAAACTTTCGTAAAGCAGCAAAACAAAATTCAAGACAGATATTCAATTCGATGCGCGCCGCAAATTTCGGGCGTTTTCCGCGACACTTTGGCAATCGCGAAAAATTGGATTACGGAGGAAATAAATTCCGCGAATGACAATCCGCTCGTGGACATCGAGGAAAACAGAATTTACAACACGGGAAATTTTTACGGCGGACACATTTGCGCCGCCTGCGATTATTTACGAACCGCGCTCGCAAACATCGCCGACCTTTCGGACAAGCAAGCCGAAATCATAATCGACGGAAAATTCAACGGGCTAACGGACAATTTGATTCCGTTTACAAAAGAAACCGATCCAAAAGCAGGCCTGCGGCTCGGATTCAAAGCCGCGCAAATCACCATCAGCGCGATTCGCGGCGAAGTGCAAAGTTTTTGCTACCCAATCAGCGTAACTTCCGCTCCCACCGAAGCATTGAACCAAGACAAAGTTTCCATGGGCACAATCAGCGCGAGAAAATTCGACGATCAAATCGAATTGGTTTTCCTGCAATTCGCCACGCACATTTTGGCAGCAATGCAAGCCGTGGATTTGGCGGGCAAGCAAGATTTTAGCCCATTCACACAATCCGTCCACAACGAAGTGCGAAAAATGAGCAAATTCGTAAAAGACGACCGCCCGCTGGATAAAGATGCGAGCACGGTTGCCGAGTGGCTCAAAACAACGGAAATCTTCGGATAATTTTTCAAACAAAGAAGAAAAAAAACGCGCCCCGAATTCCAAGCGGATTCGGGGTTTTATTTTGTGCAATGAATGCCAAACCCAAAGCGGCATGATATTTTCATAGAGCACACGCCACTTATTTCAAACTGACAAAAAAAAAGTGAATGGCGCCACAAATTCCAAAAAAACATTTGCCGTCCAAATTTAATTTACTACCGTTTGTTAGTCTATTTTTGAATTACCGGAAATTAAAATTTTCACAAACGAACATTTGTTAGAAAAAAATATGTTTCACGTGAAACATAGCCCAAAACAAACCTTTTTAAGAAAAGCGAATCCACAAGAAAAAAAATTGCTGGAAACCTCGCAGACAAGACATTTCGCGCCACCTGCATACGCAGAAAAACCATTCAGCGCATTTGCAATTTACACACAGCCACCTTGCACAAATAGTTTTCAAAAAAATTCGCTTCGTTCATACCAAGGATTTTTCATGTCGCATTTTCGCAAAATAAATTTTGTCCAATATTGAACCTTTGCAAAATTCTTCTAAAACCTGCGTGACAAAAGAAATTGTGATTTTTCCACAAATAAAAAAAAGTTGGATTTAAATGTTTCACGTGAAACAATTAAATCCAACTTTTGAAACATCGAAAATAGCCCAAAAGATTTTAGCACAACCAATTTTCCAATCGCAAATTGTGGAAAACTTGTTTAAAATGTGGAAAAGTGCCATTTTCAAATAACAGCCTATTTTCAAAGCAAATGCACTTCTCGAAGAAAAATTCATCTTAAAAAATGCTGGCTTCCTATAATTTTACTACTTCGACAAATAATCGGCGATGCACAATGTTTCACGTGAAACAATTTTCCACAAGCGTGGAATTTTTGTGGAAAACCACTTCCTTTTTTCGTACGCTTTTTTCAGATTTTCATTGTTTCTTTAAAAACAAAAACCGGGGTAAAAACCCCGGCTGCCTGATGTTTTTTTCTGTAAAAACAGATTCCCCTCGATTTCCAGTATATTATAAATTCTATTTTTTGTCAGCAAAATTTCGACAGAAAAATAAAAATTTATATAAAATTTTAATTCTTTATATTATAAGGAATTAACTAATAATTCCTTATAATATAATTATTTACCATCTTTTTCATTTTCGGGCGGAATTTTGTCAACGCCGACAAGGAAATCGGGATCGGAAATTTTCACAACCTTGACTCCCGTCGAACCAGTGCCTTGCTGGTTGATTGTGTTCGCCGAGACGCGCAAAGTTTTTCCTTGGCTCGTCATGCAAACAATTTCGTCGTTGTCCTTGACCGAAAGCAGCCCGATGATTTCGCCGCGCTCTTCCGTGTTGCCGAAAATTTTCTGTCCGCCCGTGCCTCGTCCGTGCGGCTTGAAGTCGTCGAACGAAACGCGCTTTCCGTAGCCTTTTTCGGTGAGAAGCAAAATGCTTTCGCCTTCGGTATAAGTGATTGCGCCGGAAATTTCATCGCCGTCGGAAAGCTTCATTCCTTTGATTCCGCAGCTCGCGCGTCCCATTGCGCGGACGTCTTCCTCGCTGAAACGCAACGCTTTGCCTTTGCGCGAAATTACGAACACATCGGAATTTCCTGCCGTGAGAATCGCGCCGACGAGTTTGTCGCCCGCATTGAGTTTGAGGCCGATAATTCCTTTCACGCGAGCATTGGCGAATTCCGAAGTCTGAACTTTTTTCACCACGCCGTTCACAGTCGTCATAAAAAGGAACGAATCTTCCGTGAATTCCCGGACAGGAACAACCGTAGTGATTTCCTCGTCCGCAGAAATCGCAATCAAACTTTTTATGTGAGTGCCTCGACTTCCTTTGGACATTTCAGGAATTTCATGAACTTTAATCCAATATGCGCGTCCGAGATTCGAGACGAACAAAATGTGATCGTGCGTTGAGCCGATGAACAAATGATTTATGTAATCGTCTTCGATGAGCGCGGTGCTGTTGCTTCCTGTTCCACCCCTCCCTTGCTTTTTGTATGTGCTGACCGACGCGCGTTTTACATAACCGAGTTTGGAAATCATCACGACCATGTCTTCTTCTTTTATCATGTCCTCGATGTTGATTGATTCAACTTCGTTGGAAACAATTTCGGTGCGTCGATCATCGCCAAATTTCTGTGCAAGTTCGTTCGTTTCGTTTTTTATGATTTCGAGAATTTTTTCGTGATGCTCAAGCAAATCACGCAAATGCGCAATCAATGCCTGAAGCTCGGCGAGTTCGCGTTTCAAATCTTCAATTTGCAAATGGGTGAGTCGCTTTAGCTGCATATCGACGATGGCTTGCGCCTGCACGTCGTCAAAGCCGAATCGCTTTTCCAAATTGAGTTTTGCGTCTTCTGTATCGCGGCTCGCTTTTATGATTTGAATCACTTCGTCGATATTGTTGATGGCGACAATCAAAGCCTGCAAAATGTGCTCGCGTGCAAGCGCGACGCGCAAATCGTGCTGAGTGCGGCGCGTCACAACTTCGTCACGATGCTCAACGAAATATTGAACAAGCTGCTTGAGCGTGAGAATTTGCGGGCGGCCTTTTACCAAAGCGAGATTTATCACGCCGAAACTTGATTGCAAATCAGTCTTGGCAAAAAGCTGATTCAAAACAATTTTCGTAATCGCGCCGCGTTTGAGTCCGACGACAAGCCGCATTCCAACGCGATCGGAAGTTTCGTCGTTCGCGTCCGTGATGCCGTCGATGAGTTTTTCGCGGGCGAGTTCTTTTATGCGGCGAATGATGTTCGTCGTGTTCACGCCATAAGGAACTTCGGTAAAAACAATCGATTCTTTTCCGCGCGTGTCTGTTTCGATTACATATTTTGAACGAATCACGATTTTTCCGCGACCTGTTGTGTAAGCCTTGCGAATTCCTTCTCGCCCGAAAATCGTTCCGCCCGTCGGGAAATCTGGACCTTTTATGTGGCGCATCAATTCTTCGATGGAAATTTCAGGATTGTCGATGTACGCGCCCACCGCCGCCGCGACTTCGCGCAAATTGTGCGTGGGCATATTCGTCGCCATTCCGACGGCGATTCCCGTAGTTCCGTTGCAAAGCAAAAACGGAAATTTCGCCGGAAGCACCGTCGGCTCTTTTACAGTCTCGTCAAAGTTTGGAATCATGTCCACAGTTTCTTTGTCGATGTCGCTGACCATTTCTTCGGCAATCTTCGACATTTTGGCTTCGGTGTAACGATATGCCGCGGCAGGATCGCCCGCAATCGTTCCGAAATTTCCCTGCGGAGTTATAATAGTATAGCGTTGCGCAAAATCTTGTCCAAGACGAACGAGCGCGTCATAAACGGAAGCATCTCCGTGCGGATGATATTTTCCGAGAACGTCGCCGACAATTTTCGCGCATTTTCTAGTCGGCCCGGAATTCGCCAAATGAAGCTCGTCCATCGCGTAAAGAATGCGGCGATGAACCGGCTTGAGTCCATCGCGGACATCGGGCAAAGCGCGTTGCACAATCACCGACATTGAATAGTCGATGTAGGCCTGCTTTACTTCTTCTTCGATTGGAACTTTTATTACTGTTCCGCCTTCCGGAGTCTGAAATGAATTTTCCATTTATTTTTCCTTTCGAAACAAATTTTTTCTAAACATCAAGATTTGCGTAAGTCGCATTTTCTTCGATGAACTTGCGGCGCGGCTCGACTTCTTCGCCCATGCAAACCGTGAAAATTTGGTCGGCAGCCTGCGCGTCCGGAATCGTGACGACTTTCATCCTGCGCACGGCTGGATCCATCGTCGTATTCCAAAGCTGATCGCCGCTCATTTCGCCAAGACCTTTGTAACGCTGGACTTTCGCCTTTTCCGCGTTTTCGCCGAGCGAAGCCAAATATTCCGATTTTTCTTCGTCGGTATAAACATAGACTGGCTTTTGCTTTCCCAGCGTAATTCCGAAAAGCGGAGGCATCGCCAAATAAACGTAACCTTTTTCAATGAGTTCGGGCATGTAGCGGAAAAAGAACGTGAGCAGCAAAGTGCGGATGTGGCTTCCGTCAACATCGGCATCTGCCATGATTATGATTTTGTGGTAACGCAATTTTTCCGCATTGAACGAATCTCCAAATCCCGCGCCCAAAGAAGCGATGACAGGCTCGAGCTTGTCGTTGTTCATAACTTTGTCCGCGCGAACTTTTTCCACATTGAGCATTTTTCCCCAAAGCGGCAAAATCGCCTGCGTTTTGGAATCGCGCCCTTTTTTCGCGGAGCCGCCGGCGGAATCTCCCTCGACAATATAGATTTCGCACATTTCAGGATCTTTGAGCGAACAGTCCGAAAGTTTTTCGGGCAAACCAAATCCGTCGGAAAGCGATTTTTTTCTCGAAGCGTCCTTGGCTTTTTTCGCAGCAATTCGCGCCGTGGCTTCCGCCAAAGCCTTGTCCAAAACTTGTTCGAGGATTTTCGGATTCTGCTCGAAAAAAAGCGTGAGCTTTTCTTTTACAAGCGCATCGACAATCGTGCGGACTTCCGTGTTGCCGAGTTTTTCTTTTGTCTGACCTTCGAATTCCGGCTCGGGAACTTTCATCGAAAGAACCAAAACCATTCCCGAAAGAATGTCTTCTATTCGAAGTCTTTCGTCTTTGTCCGCCTTTTCCAATTTTTTCTTGAACTTTTCGTTCGAATCAAGGAATTTGTTCAGCACGAAATTGACGGCGTTTTTAAATCCGTCAAGGTGAGTTCCACCTTCGCGCGTGTTGATGTCGTTGACGTAAGTGTTGATGTTGTTCGAAAATCCGTCGTTGTACTGAAAAGCGCATTCCGTAATCACGCCGTCTTTTTCGCCAGTAATGAAAAGCGGCTCTTCGGGAATGTAGAATTTGCTTTTGGCGCGTTCGTTCATTTCTTTCACGTATTGAACGATTCCGCCTTCAAATTTGTAGACGGCTTCCTTGGGAATTTCCAAACGTTCGTCCCGGAAAATTATGGTAACGCCATTGTTCAAAAAAGCAAGTTCGCGCAAACGCTTTGAAAGCACGTCAAAATTGTATGTCGTAGTTTCCTGGAAAATCGTTTTGTCCGCCTTCCAACGAATTGTCGTTCCGTGACGCGAAGATTCGCCGATTTCCTCGACTTTCGTCTTTGGAATTCCGACGGCGTATTTTTGCATATATTTTTTTCCGCCAAGTTCGACCGTCGCTTCCATCCAAGAAGAAAGCGCGTTCACGCACGAAACTCCAACTCCGTGCAAACCGCCGGAAACTTTGTACGAGCCTTTGTCGAATTTTCCGCCGGCGTGAAGGCGCGTCAAAACTAATTCCAACGCGCTCACTTTTTCCGTGGGATGAATGTCCACTGGAATTCCGCGTCCATTGTCCTCAACGCGAACAACGTCATCTTTTTCCAGCGCGACGACGACCGTATCGCAGAATCCTGCCATCGCCTCGTCAATCGAATTGTCCACGACTTCATAAACAAGATGATGAAGTCCGTTCGGTCCAGTCGAGCCGATGTACATTCCTGGCCGTTTTCGCACCGCCTCGAGACCTTTCAAAACTTGGATATTTTTCGCCGAATAATTTTCGCTCATTTTTTCTCCTGATTTTCAAACCGAATAAAATCTTTAATTTCCAATTTCAAGAAAATTTTTTCATTTTCATTATATCTTTATTGAAAAAAAAAGTAAAGATAGACTATAATATAAAGATTATGAGCGAAAACAATTTTCAAGAAATTTGGAAAGAGTCACTGAATCAATTGCGCGCGCAATACAAGCAAGAAAACCGCGAAAACGAATTCAATTTGTGGTTCAATTTGGAATATGTGAAAGACGAGCAAAACACAATCACGGCGGCAGTGGCGAGCGACTTCATGCGCGAATCGATGGTGAAGCGCGGAAACATCGAAATCATAAAAAATAAAATCAAAGAAATTTGCGGCGCGGAAATCGAGATAAATTTTCAAATAAAAAATTCCAGCGTGACGAACGAAAAAAAATCCGGCGAAAATGAAAATAATTCCGCTGAATCAAAAAAAATTAAAAATGACGAAAAAGTTTCCGCAGAAAAAATCGAAATTATTGAAAACGAAAAATCGGAATTTTTCAGACATCCTGATTTGGACGAAAAATTCATGTTCGAGACTTTCGTTCCTGGAGACAACAATATGTATGCTTACCAAGCTTCTATGGCGGCGGCGAAAAATCCGGGCGCGATGTACAGCCCGATTTTGCTTTACGGCGGCTCAGGCTTGGGAAAAACTCATTTGATGGAATCGATTGGAAATTTCATTTACAACGAAAAGCGCGGAAAAATAAAACTTTCATATTTGAGCGCGGAATCTTTGCTCAACGAATTCACGCTTTCTTTGTCCACGAAAACGACACAAAAATTCAAAAACAAATACAGAAATCTCGACGTTTTTTTGCTGGATGACATTCACTTTTTGCAAGGAAAAGACGCGCTTCAAGAAGAAGTTTTCTATATTTTTGACGCTTTGAATCAAAAACATTCGCAGATGGTTTTCACTTGCGACCGACCAATCAGCGAACTGAAAGGAATTACCGAAAGGCTTCGGACAAGATTCAGCAACGGAATTCGAATTGACATGCAGCCGCCGAACTATGAAACTCGAAAAGCGATTCTTTTAAAAAAAATGTCTTTGATGAACAAAAACATTTCCGACGAAATAATCGATTTCATCGCCGCGAACATCGAAAGCAACGTTCGCGATTTGGAAGGAGCTTTTAAAAAAGTCGTCGGCTATGAAGAATTCATGATTGGAACTGGAAAAAAAATCACGCTGGAAATCACGAAGCAACTTTTGCAAGAACAAATCAATTCTAATTTCAGCGGCAACATTTCAATCGAAGCGATTCAAAAAGTCGTGGCGGATTATTACAACATTTCATTTTCGGACATCAAAGGAAAAAAACAGACGAAAAAAATCGTATTTCCGCGCCACGTGGCAATTTACATCGCACGCGAAATCACGGAAAATTCATTCACGGAAATTGGCTCGGAATTCGGCGGCAAAGATCATTCTACGATGATGACTTCCTACAAAAAAATCGACAATTTGATAAAAACCGACGCCACTTTGAACAACGCAATAAAATCAATGATAAAGGAAATCAAGTCAAAAAAATTTTAAAAAATATGTACAAAAAAGAAAATTTTGTGGTAAAATGGAGATAATATTG
>CAMWWZ010000030.1 GCA_947178095.1 uncultured Treponema sp. | reverse complement strand
GTAGCAGTCGGCAAGCCCGAAAAGCGCGTAGTTGTTTCCCGGGTGGCAGGAAAGGCATCTTGCGTAATATTCTATCGCATCGTGGAAATTGTTTTTCTTTCGCGCGCAGTCGCCCAGCCCCACAAGGGCGTAGTTGTTGTTCTCTTCGAGCGCGAGAATTTTCTTGAACTCCGTTTCGGCTTCGCCTTCGCGTCCTTCCTTGAGAAGCTGGTATCCGCGCTTGGAAAGGGTGGAAATCTCGTTGTTCTCGTGTTCCGTGCCCTCGAAATTCGGGTAGTCCTCGAACGAGGATGGTGTTTGCTGGTCGAGCATTGTGGCTCTCCTTTTGTATTTTTAAATTTCGCCGTCCTTCAGCAATTCTCCGATGGTGGAGGCGATTTTCTCGTAAAGAGGCTCGGCTTTTGCCTGCTCGTGCGCGAGGACGTAAAGCTTGAGCGCGTCAAGGCCGCGTTTTTTCTTGGCGTAAATGTCCGCCACGCGAATCAGCCCGTCGGAATATCCCGTGGTGAGGAAAATCCTTTTCGCGTCCTCGATTTTTCCTTCGTTGAAAAGGACGTTTCCCTTGCGATTCAGCACGGCTTTCTGTTCCGAGGAAAGGTTTGCGAGCGGCTTTTCGGCGACTTTTATGAAACCGTCGGGAATTTCCTTTTCCAAAAGGACATCTTTGAAATCCATTTTTAATAATTATAACACGTTTCGGCGATTTGTCAATCGAAATTTTCGCAAGTGGAAGCGAAATGATTCGTGTTGCAGTGCTGCGCACTGCTTACCGAGTTTTCTTCGAAAACTCGCAAATGCTTGGTGCGACAAGGCTTTGGAACGAACGGAAATTTGTTCCCGCCAACTTGCGAGAACACCAAAACCGCAGGAAATTCGTTCTTGCAAACCTGCGAGAACACCAAAACTGCCGGAAATTCGTTCTTGCAAACCTGCGAGAACACCAAAACCACAGGAAATTCCTTCTTGCAGAGTTGCGAGAACACCAAAACTGGCAGAAATTTTTTCTCGTCAACTGACGGGAACGCCAAAACTGTCGGAAATTCGTTCCCGCCAACTGACAGAACGCTGAAACCGACGGAAATTCCTTACACAGCAATCGCTGGCAACGAATTTGCTACAACAAATTCATTCACGACGCTCGACAAGTATGAATTTGCTACAACAAATTCATCGTCAGCATTCAACAAGTACGAATTTGCTGCAACAAATTTCTTGCCAGCATTCAACAAATACGAATTTTGTGCGCAAGATTCCTTCCCGACAAACTGCGGCTACAAATTTGGTACGCAAGATTCGTCCATGCGAACAGCACTTTGACAATCAGCCGCCGCATGCGCTATAATATCACAGAGAGAATGTCAAAAAGGAGCACTATATGAACATGAAGAAAGCATTTATCGCAATCGCGACGGCGGCTGCAATGTGCGCACTGGCTGTGGCGCGCTCGAACGAGGACAAGACAGCCGCGCTCATAAGTGCCGCGGAAGATAATAACGTTTCCGAAGCGCGGCGGCTCATACGGGCAAAGGCGGACGTGAACTCAAAGGACAATGACGGAATTACCGTGCTCATGCGCGCGGCGCGGAACAACTCGACGGACGTTGCCGAACTGCTCATAAAGGCAGGCGCGGACGTGAACGCAAAGGATGTTTATGGTCGTACAGCCCTCATATGGGCGGCAACGAATCGTGAGACGGACGTTGCTCGATTGCTCACCAAAGCGGGCGCGGACGTGGACGCAAAAGACAATGACGGCTGGACTGCGCTCATGTATGTGGTACAATTCGCGGCACAATGGGAAGCCAATGACATTGACATAACAAAACTGCTCATTGAATCAGGCACGGACATGAGCGCAAAGAGCAATGAAGGCTATACCGCGCTCATGTATGCGATAAAATTTGACCACGAGGGCGTTGCAAAACTGCTCATCGAATCAGGCGCAGACTTGAACGAAAAGGACAATGACGGCAGGACTGCGCTGATGCTCACGATGCAATGGAACGCCGAGAAGATTGCCAAGCCGCTCATCGAAGCGGGCGCGAACCTGAACGCAAAGGACAATGACGGTCGAACGGCGCTTATGCTCGCGGCACAATGGAATGACGAGGACTTTGCAAGGCTGCTCATCGAAGCGGGCGCGAATTTGAACGCGCAGGACAACGATGGCAAGACCGCACTGATGATCGCAAGGCAACGCCTCGCCATGAATTTTGCAAGGCGGCTCATAAACGCGGGCGCGGATCGGAGACACGCCGCGGACGACATCGCGGACGCAATCATAGCGGCGGCGAAGACAAACGACGTCAAGAAGGCGTCGTCCATAATACACTATGATTTTCCTGTGGATGCCGTGCAGGACGATGACGGCTGGACTGCGCTCATGTGGGCGGCACATGAAAACGCGCTTGACATGATAAGGCTGCTCATACAGCGGGGTGCAGACGTGAACGCTGGCGGCGGCTATGGAGGCTACGACAGTTCGATTTACGGCGCGAAAATAACGCCCCTCATGTGCGCGGCGCAGAACAATGCGACCGATGCGGTCAAACTCCTCATCGAACTCGGCGCGGACATGAACGCGCAGGACATTGCCGGCAGAATGACTGCACTTATGCACGCGCTGGATAAAAATGCGCTGGATGCGGCAAAGATTCTGATTGCGGCTGGCGCGGACGTAAACAAAAAGTGCGATGGAATGGATACGGCACTGACTTATGCGGTGTGTGCCAATTCTGTGGAGATGGTTAAGATACTCATGGCGGCTGGCGCGGATGTGAACGCAAGAGATTTTATGGGCGGAACAGTGCTGATGGGCGCGGCAATACACAACGCTCCGGACGTGGCAAGGCTGCTCATAGCGGTGGGCGTAGGAGTCAACGAAAAGAACTGTGATGACGATACGGCACTGACGCTCGCGGCATGGAAAAATTCGGCGAGTGTTGCAAAACTGCTCATCGAATCAGGCGCGGACGTGAACGCGAAAAGGGAATATGACGACTGGACCGCGCTCATGGTTGCGGCACGGGACAATTCGGCTGATGTCGCCAAACTGCTCATAAAAGCCGGCGCGGACTTGAACGCGAAGGACTATAAGGACAGGACTGCGCTCATGATTGCGGAAGAACACAATGCGGTGGACGTTGCCGCGCTGCTCAAAGCCGCAGGCGCGAAAGAGTAAGCAAACCCGCCCCTCACTCCGCAATCTTGTAGAAATCCACGATGGAGCGTCCGTAGTTTCGCCGGTCGGAAAGCGAAAGTCCCGCGATTTTTTCGGGCATCGCGCGCTCGGAAGGGCGGTGCACCATCAGCGTGCCGCCGTCCGCGAGCAGGGAGCGTTCCGCGCATTGCGCCACGAGCTGCTCGTGGAATTTGTATGGAAAAGGCGGGTCGAGGAAAATGTAGTCGAAGCGGCTCTTGCAGCGTTTTACGAAAAGTTCCACGGCCATGAAATGGCATCGGATTTTCACGCCCATTTCCCTTTCGGTGAGCGAGACGTTTTCAAGGACTGTCTTGATTTTGAGCCTGTCCTTTTCGCAAAGCTCGACATTCGACGCTCCCCGGGAAACGGCTTCGATCGCGATTGTGCCGGAGCCTGAAAAAAGGTCGAGCCACGACTTTCCGTCCAAGTCGCCGAGAATCGCGAAGACGGATTCGCGCATCTTGTCCATCGCGGGGCGAATCACGCCGTCAGGACATTTTATGATTCTGCCTTTCAGTTGGCCGCCGGTTATCCTCATTTCATTTCTCCGAATTGTTCAGCGACCAAAAAACGTCGTTTCGCGGAAGGTTCGGATTTCGCTTGGCAAAATAATACGCATCCTTTCTGTCCGCCGTGACGAAGGTCTTGTCCGCGCCGCGTTCCAAAAGGAATTCGACGCAGTTCGTGTCGGTGTTGGTCTGAGCTGCGAGCATGAGCGGAGTCTTTCCTTTGTGGACTATGTTCGCCGTGATTTCGTGCCCGAAAAAAACTTCTAGGATTTGCCTTTGCCGTCCCATTCCCACCGCCGCGAAGAACGCCTGGACGATTTCCTTTTTTCCGAAATGGCTCGCAAGCGCATCGAGCACGTCCGCGCTCGTGCCGTATACCGCCGCGATTTCAAGCGCGTTCGAGCCGAATTTGTTTTTTGCCTTGACGTTCGCGCCTGCCTTTATGAGCGCGCTCGTGGTCTCGCTTTTTTGGGCAAAACGCGCGGCGTACATAAGCGCACTCCAGCCGTCGCCGTCCGTCAAATTCACGTTCGCGCCCGAAGCCAAAAGCCGCGTCACAAGTTCGATGTCGTCATGCGCTGCGGCGTTCTGCAAAAGCGTGCGCCCGTTTTCGTCTTTCGCGTCGGGATTTTTTATCGGCTCAGGCGCGCTCTCGGAAGGTTCGTAAGTTTCGAAAGTCTCAAGCCCTTCAAAAAGATAAGTCCTTTCGTTCACGCCGCGCCGGTTTTTTAGAGCCGCTTTCGAAGCCTCGGTCAAAGCGAGCAAGTCTTCCTGCTGAATTTCCGAATCGGATTCTTCGGAAATCTCAGGCTCTTCGGCGGGAACGTCTTCCGGCTCGATTTCTTCTTGGATTTCCTCCGATTCTTCTATTTCTTCGGCAGGAATTTCATCCTCAAAAATTTCTTCTTCGCTTTCTTCGATGATTTCTTCTTCCAAAGTCTCTTCTTCCGGCTCGGGCGGGGGAGTCCTCTTCGCGCCGTATTTTTTCAAAAGGATTTCTTGGGAACTTCCTTCCTCGGTAAAATCGATCGCCGACATTCCAGAATTGTTTTTGACGTTGACTCTTTTTTTCATCGCCTTCCTTGTGTCCGCGTCGCATTCGATGATTTCCTTTATCGTCTTTTCGTCGGCATCATATTTTATTGCGTAAATCAAAGCGGTGTCGCCATATTCGTTCGCGAAGTCAACATCGACATAATTGTTTATGATTGTCCTGATCGTGCTGAAGCTGCGTCGGGCTTTGAGCGCGACCATCAAAAGCGAGTCTCTGTTTTCTCCGAATTTTGCGTTGACGAATTTTCTTCCCCTTATGAGAGCCTTCGAGATTTCCTTGTCGCTTCCGGACAGCACGACTTCGTAAAGGCTTTCAGGCGTCACGCTGCTCTTGGAAATCGCCGTCGCCGCCGCGAACAAAATCAAAAGGAGAAAAACGGAATACTTTTTTGATGAGCGCATATTCATATATGATACATCGGAATCAATTTGTTGTCAAGTTTTGGGGCGGTTCGAAAGTTGCAGAAAATCGTGAAAAAAAATTAAATTTTTGTAAAATTCCACTTGACATACCCCCCCCCATTGTGTGCTAAAATAGCCAAAACTTTTTATTAGGAGAATCTTATGAAGAAAAAATTGGGAATCTTGGGATTGGTGGCAATTATGTTGCTGTCATTCAACGCTTGCGACAATGGCTCGACATCTAGCGATGACAAAAAAGGCCAGCAAACTTCGGATCCGTCTAATCCGAACAATCCAAATGGTCCGAATGGATCAACTGGTTCGGACGATACGACCGAAGATTATGAAGACATGCTTGACTATGCCGTTCGCTTGTTCGAGGATTTAGATATTGACGGCGGAATCAAGCAAATCAATAAAGCCTACGCGAACACGAAAAACGACACGACGAAAATGTACTATGCGCTCGCAAGGCTTGCCTGTATCAGCACGAATGCCGATACGGTAAAGTTCATGAGAGAGACTTGCGGATTTGAAAGCTATCCGAACAAGTTGAACGCCCTCATCGATGCAAATTGGTGGGAAGATTGCGTGAAAGAAGGCTTCGCTGAAAAAGTCGCAAAAGCAAATCCAAACGGTTTGAACAAAGCTTTGGACGAATTGTTGAAAATTTTCACGGCTACATACAATGAAGTCGTCGAGATTTCAAAGGGCATGGGACAATCTACCGTTACGCTTCCTGCAAAACTCATAGAGGCGTTCGAACTTGAAGAGCTTTTCGACACGTCCGACATTCGCGCGGGAAAGGCGGAACTCGATGTAGTCATCGCCGCGATGGGACTTGCAAAAGGCGGCCTTGAATATGTTTCCGCGTTCGATTGGACGTTCGACACTTCGTCCATAAAAACAAATATGGATGTCGATGACTTTGTAAAGGCGGTTCAATCCGGAACAAAGCTTTTGACGACGACGAACAAAGAAAGGCTCGCATTGTCAAAAAAATCTTTCATCGATGCCGTGAACTTGGCTATGTCGTCTTACGATTACATCATCGGCGACAATAATGTCTATCCGGCGGAAATAAAGGACACGCTCAAAGAAGGCAATATTTTCTACAAGGCGGCAAAAGCATTCAAAGACGCTTTGGAAAAAGGCGGAACTTTCTGCGTGCCGGATGCCGACGTATTTGAGTTGAAAGATTGGCCGACCAGCGAAAGCGACGACTGGCTTTTGAAAATCGACTGCGGAAAATTGTTCTCAGACGGAGTGCTGGACAAAGCCGTCGAAAAAGATTCTGGAAAGGTGAAATTCTACACGACTTGTGATTGGTGGTACGAATATTATGACGGAAATACATGGAAATACGATGATTCTTATGACGATTATGAAGCGCCGCTTGCAGGAAGCTTTTATTCTGTACATGAAAAAAATGTGAAAGATGTAAAAGCCCAAATTCCTGAAAACGCGACATCTTCTTATTGGCGTTGCAGTACAGATCTCGCGATAAAGATTCGGCTTCCTGACTGCATAACCATCAAAGGCATGGATGAAAAAGAAAGAGAAACAATTCTTCCTATTTGGGGTGAGCGAACCCGCGAGTACGATTAATAATAAATGCTAGTTTTTCACAAGCAAGGCGCGAAGACGATTTTGAAAAGTTGCGTCTTCGTGCTTTGTTTTTCCGGCATTCCGCTTTTTTCTCACTCGTTTTCCGCCTCGTCGAATTTCACGCACATTTATTCGGACTCAAGCGGAACGTCTTTTTTTTGCGATGTCAATGTCGGCGGCGAATTTTCATCTTCAAATTTTTCGGCGGGCTTTGCCGGAAATTACAGCCGCGTCTATTCGTCGCTTGAAAAAATATCGGCGGCGGCAAATTTCTTTGATGCGGATGCCTTTGTAAAAACAAAATTCATTGACTTTAAGACGAGCCTTTTTTTCCTGAATGCCGACGACTTGCTTTTGCATTTGAACGAAGACTATAAAATCGAAAAGGCGAGCGGCTTTGGAATGGCGTTTGTTTTGCCCGTAAAATTCCCGCGCTTTACAATCGCGCCTTTTTTTTCTTTTGGCAATTTGCGCACGCAAAATGGCGACATGCATTATTTTTACTCCGAGCCGAAAATTCCGCTTTTCTATGCTTTGGGCGCGAAGCTGGAAATTGAAAGATTGAAATTCGCCATGCTGTATTTTTCCGCCGACTTGGATTTTTACGCCAACGAGCAAAACGGCTTTGAAAAGCTCGTCGCCTCTGATATTTGGGCGTTCGGATTTTTCTCGAAATACGAATTCGCCGCAAAAAATTTCAGCATCGTTCCGGCTTTGGGATTTTTTCATTTGGATTTGAGCGCATCTGGAAATCTTAATGCGGGCAATCAAAAATATCTGCTTTTTCCGTTCAAATTTTTCGACCTTTCGGGAAACGCGAAAATCGACGCCCTTGCATTCGGAGCGAATTTCAGCTTTAAGAAAAGTTTCTATAAAGTTGCCGCGGACTTTACGGCGTTGCTTTGCGTAAATCAAACTGGCTTCTATGATGCAGAATATCTTCACAAAAAGAATTTGTTTTTCGACGGCTCGCGTGGAAATTATAGCGGCGAGCTCAAAGGGCTTGCGGGAAACGGAATCGCGTTTTTGACAGTTTCCGCGGATTTTTTCATTCCGATAAAAAACGCGACGCTCACTTTGTCGCCGAAAAAGATTTTTTTGATTCCGATGTTTTTCAATTCAAAGGGTCTGAATGTTTTTGAAAAAGGCGATTCCGATGCTTCACAAAACGAAAGCCGCAATTTCACAATGTATTACATTTTCAGCGGACTTTCGATTTCCGCAAAACTGCTCTGGAATTAGTCTCCGCGCCCATAAAAATTAGTCAATGTTCACTTGACACGTTTTTCTTTTTTTGCTAAAATAAATCTCCGCTTTTTGCGGAAAAATTACGCCTTGGGTTCGGATGCGTTCACGCGCCGGATTCCACAGACCAAAAGGAGTTTTTATGAGAAACTACGAGTTCATGGCTATCTTCCCGATGGATGAAGATAGGTACAAGAAAGGCTCGGATTCCTTGCGCCAGACGCTTTCGCAGTTCGGCGCGGAAATCGAAAAGGAAGAGCCTTTCGGCGATCGCGATTTGACTTACGAAATCCAAAAGCAGAGAAAGGGACGCTTTGTCCTCTTCAATCTCAAGGTGAATCCCGCCAAGATTTCGGAAATCGAGACTCAGCTTCGTCTCAACGGCGATTTGCTCAAGTCGATGTTCGTCTTGTTGGAAGGCTCGAAATAATGACAGACTTGAATCATGTCGTATTGATTGGCCGCCTCACAAGGGATTTGGGCACTGACGAACGCTCGTTCGCATACACGCAGAACGGAACGGCTCGCGCGAACATAAGCATCGCCGTAAACCGAAGCCGAAAGAGCGGAGATCAGTGGATTGACGAGGTGAGCTATTTCGACGTAACTATTTGGGGAAGGGCGGCGGAAAATCTAAAGCCTTACCTTACGAAAGGCAAGCAGATTGCCGTGGACGGCTATCTCAAGCAGGATCGCTGGGAAAAAGACGGCATGAAAAACAGCAAGGTCGTCGTTGTGGCGGACACCGTTCATCTTTTGGGCGGCAGGGGAGAACCGAATTCGGAAGGCGGCTATTCCCAAAATTTCGGCGCGCCCAGATTCCAGCCGAGACCGCAGCCGCAAAGCTATCAAAGCCAAGGCGCGGATTCGTCCTACGCCGAGCCTTCGGAGGGCTTCCCCGAGGATATTCCATTTTAATTTCATAGGAGAAAATTATGTCTGACGAAACAGTAGAAACTGTAGAAAATAACGAAGTGAAAGAACCCGTGGCGAGCGCCGAGTCGGGTCGAGAAGGCGAGGGCAAAGGACAGCGCGGCGGCGCGAAGGGAAAATTCGCATTCCACAAAAAGGTCTGCCGCTTCTGCTCCAACAAGTCTAAAATCGACTACAAGGACGCGGACACGCTTCGCCACTACACAACGGAGCGCGGAAAGATTCTTCCTCGCCGCAACACGGGAACTTGCGCAAAGCACCAAAGGGAGCTTGCCCGCGCCATCAAACGTGCCCGCAACATCTGCCTTTTGCCGTTCGTTGCCGACTAAAAAATTCCGCCTGAGATCCAACTCCTGGTGACGAAGGCGGTTGTTTGGAACATCGGGATTTTCCGGTGTTTTTCTAAATTGTAGCCTCGCGGAACTTCATTGTTCGAATTTTCGGGAGGCTTGAAAAAGGAGCTTGATTAAAATGAAAGTAATTCTCAACAAAGACGTAAAGCATTTGGGCGAAGAGGGCGATACAAAGGTCGTCGCCGACGGATACGCGCGCAACTTTTTGTTTCCGCGCAAATTGGCTCTGCCGTACACTCCGGCCGTAGTGAAACTTTTCGAAGGACGCAAGGCGGAAATCGAAGCGCGCAAGGCGCAAAAGCGCGCCGACGCCGCGAGCAACAAGGACAAAATTGAGGCACTCAATCTTTCTGTCACTGTTCCTGCGAGCGCGACTGGAAAACTTTACGGCGCGGTGAGCACGCAGACTGTCGTCGATCTTCTCGCAAAAGAAGGCTTTGAGTACGAGCGAAAGCGCATCGAAATTCCTGGCGTCACAATCAAGACGACTGGCAAATACAAGGTGACGGTAAAGCTCTACGAAAATGTCAGCGCGGAACTTCACCTCGAGGTGCTCGGACAGGTGGATCAGAAATCTGCCCCGGCGGAAAAAAAGCCTCGCGCCAAAAAGGAAGAGGTTTCCGAAAAGCCGGCTGAAAATGCGGAAGCCGCTCCTGCCGAGCAGAACGCCTAAAAAATTCGCGCTTTAGAAAGTGGAATACCTCGGGCTAAAAGACAAGGTTTTGCCGCACAACTTGGAGGCCGAACAAGCGGTTTTGGGCGCGTTCCTGCTTGACTGGGACGCGCTCAGCGACAATGTTTCGACACTCCAAGGTGACCGTTTCTATTCATATCAAAATCGTCTCATTTACGAAACCATGGTTTCGCTTTTCAGGCAGAACATCCACGGCGATGCTTTGGCTTTGATAAGCGAATTGACGAAAATCGGAAAGCTTCAGGACGCGGGCGGCGCGGCATACGTCGCGGCTTTGACGGACACAGTTCCCACGAGCGCGAACGTTGACTACTACGCGAAAATCGTTCTCGACATGGCGTTGCGGCGCGACCTCATAAAAGTTTCCGAGGAAATAAAGGCGGACAGCACCGACAATTCCCGCGAAAGCCGCCACATCATCGAGGATACCGAAAAGAAAATTTTCAGCCTTTCCGAGCGCAACGAGACCGTCAAAATCCACGACACGAAAACGCTGATGGACGAAAGCCTGCGGCTGATTGAGTCGCGATTCAACCAGCAAGGTCTTTCAGGAATCGAAAGCGGAATCGGAAAGCTTGATACGATGACGAGCGGATTTCAGAATTCGGAATTCATCATAATCGGCGCGCGCCCTTCAATCGGAAAGACCGCGATGGCTTTGACGATGATGGAAAATCTCTGCGTGGGAAAGCGGATTCCCTGCGGATTTTTTTCGCTCGAAATGTCGCACTACATGATTGGGCAGCGTCTTTTGAGCATGGAAAGCAATGTCGCGGGCGGAAAGCTTCGAAGCGGAATGCTTTCGATGGCGGATTTCCAAAAGCTTCAGGACGCGGCTGGGCGAATCTACAACGCTCCGCTTTACATCGTGGATCAGCCGAACATGCAGCTTCTCGACGTTCGCGCTTTGTCCCGAAGGCTCGTCGTGGACAAAAAAGTCAAGATAATTTTCATCGATTACATCGGGCTGATTTCCACCGAGAATTCTTCCGCGCCGGTGTACGAGCAGCAGTCGGAAGTTTCCCGCTCGCTCAAGGCCCTTGCGCGCGAACTGGACATTCCTGTTGTGGCGTTGTGCCAAGTGGCGCGCGATGCCGAAGGAAACGAGCCGAATTTGGCGCAGTTGCGCGGCTCAGGTTCGATCGAGCAGGATGCGGACGTTGTGATGTTCTTGCACCGCGAGCGTTCGCGCAGCGAAGAGCCAACGCAGGAAGCAAAACTCATCGTCGCAAAGCAGCGCAACGGTCCTACGGGCGACGTGGAACTGACGTATCTTCCTTCGTACACAAAATTCGTAAATCCGGCTGGTGAAAGCGAGTAGGGTTGCGCGATTATTTTATTCGCGGTCGATATGCAGCGGACGACATTCGAAAAAAAAGTCCGAAGAAAACTTATGTTTCCTTCGGACTTTTTGCTATTTAGTAAACTGCGTCTGCGGCTTATTTTATTGTTTTGCCGTAATCGTCAATTCGTTCAAATCCAAGATCAAAGGCTGGCCTGCCGCGTCCGTCACCATGTATCCTGCCGAAGTTCTTACTATCGGCGAATTCGGGCTTACGGAAACGGGGCTTTTCTTGAGCAACTTCAAATTTGAATCGTATTTTGCCACGAAACAAGACTTGCTTTCATTTACTATCACAAGGTAATTGCCTCCGTCTTGTATGAGCATAGAGTTGTCGCTCAAGACTTCTTCCGATTCCTTCATTATTTCAAGCGAATTTTGGTCGATTATTACGAGCTTGACGGCTCCTTTCCCTGAATTTGAGCCCGCAACGGCGAGGAATCCTCCTCCGACTGGGAACATTGTGCGGTTTTTGATTACGTCGATTTCCGACTTTTGCAGAATCGTGCCGTCGTTCGTGTTCACCTTGACGATCACAGAATCCATGCTGTTCGCGCTCGAAAGGTTCAGTCCATAGACGCTCGGGGCGTTGGAGGCGGCTTCTTCTGTTTTTTCCACGACTTTCTGATCCTGCGCTATGGTCTTGCGTTCTTCCTGCGCTTCGGACTGCTTTTTGTCCGCCACGGCCTGCTGTTCGGATGCGGTTTGTTTTGCCTCGTCCGCCTCTTCCTGCGCTTCTTTTGCCTTTTCCTCCTGCTGGGCTTCTTCTTCTCGGGCGGCCTCCGCCTCTTCCTGCGCCTGCTTTGCCTCTTCCTGCGCCTGCTTGTCGTCAGGATTTTCGTCGGCCTTTTTCTGCGCTTCCTGCGCCTTTTCTTCGGCCTGTCTTGTCTCTTCTTTCTTTTCTTCTAGTTTCGCCTTTTCCTCGTCGGCCTTTTTCTGCGCTTCCGTGGCTTCTTTTTGGGCTTCCTGCGCCTTTTCCGTGGCTTGCTCCGCCTCGCGCTCCTTTATGTCAACCATTTCCTTGCGCGCGTCGATGTTCTTGTCGTCGTCCTCCTGCATCGAGGAAATGACTTCCTTGTCGCTGATGACGCTTGTGTCCACGGATGAAAGTCCGCCCGAAACGTCGGAAACTGGAATGACGATTTGCGTGTTGCCCGGCCATTCCGTGTATTTCGTGGAAAGCCCTGCCTTTTCTGCGGTGAGATTGTCCGTGACCACGGCTTTGTATTTCGATTTGAAAGCGTCGAGATTCTTTCGATAGACCGCGTTGTACACCGTGATGAAAGTCGCGATTGTCAGCGCGTCGGAGGAAGAATATCCGTATGCCGCGCTCAAATAGCCTGCGATGATTTGCCGCAAGTTCCTGATATGATCCACTCCGGCATCCGCGCTGAGAATGAGAATGTCGGCATCCAATTTTTCCTTGGTGGAAGGGTCGATCGCGTGTATGACAGAATATTTCTGCCCGCCGCCGGTCGTGCCCGCCGTATCGATGTTGGAGGCGACGGCTTGTCCGAGCGTCGTTCCGATTGCCCTGATTTGCTCGAGCGTACTTACTACGGCATGCGGGCCAGTGTAGTTTTCGAAAACTATGGTTTGATCAACGGAACGCAATTCCGCCTCATCGACTGAAACCGCGAAAAGCGACGCGACGGCAAAAAACGCCGCCGCAAATCCAAATGCAATCTTTCTCATCCTGTCTTTTCTCCCTAATTGGCAAATCTTTTCTGAATTTAATTTGTCATTGTTCCATTATATCACTATTTGTTTATTTCTGCAAGTTTTTCATAGGATTTTCTTGCTTTTTCTTTTGTCGAATTTCCGTACTGCGGCATTGAAAGATCCGAAAGAATGTCGAATGTTTTTTCGAAAAAGCTTTTTTTGCACATGAAGCCGCAAAGGGCGCAGGCCGCGTCGCACACTTCGCCAAGCAAGAATTCCTTGTTCGCGGGAGTCCTTTTTGCAAGGCTCGCAAGCGCATCCATCACAACGCCGTCCGGATCGTATGGGCAGCTTCGTATCGTCTTGAGAGCCGCCGAAAGCGCCGACTCGTCGGTTTCGGAAAGCAGGACGCGGCTCAGATAGTCGGACGCGCTCTTCGTGCCGAAAAGTCCGAGAGTCGATATTACGGCGATTTGTTCGGGAAGCGTAAAGTAAACGCCTTCATCCTCGGGAATTCTTGTAAGTCCGTTGTGACGAGTGTTCTTTATCGAAAAGTATTCGTCCATCACGAATTTCGCGGCTTTCCAAAAGACTTTTTCGGACGAAGCGTATCCGCCTTCCCGCAAAGCCTTTTGCCTTGACTTTTTCGGCGCGTCGTATATTTTCCTGTATTCCGAATTTGTCGAAGCGTAGAGCGAGTCGTAATTCAGGGAAGTTTTTTTTGGCGATTTTTTTTGCGGAGTTCCGTGCAGGATTTTCCAGCCTGTCACTGTCCATGAACGCGAGGTGAACACGACCGTTCCGCCTTCGCCAAAAAGCACGTAGTCGTATTCGGTCTTGTTTTTGTTCACGGGAAATTTTATCGCGCGGACTCGCCGCCCTGTGGAAGTGTAGATCACGGCGTTCGGCGCATCCGCCATAAAGATTCCGTCGGGAGTGGCGGCGACATAACTTGCATTGTTTATTTCCGGGACTGTAAAAGTGCGGAGGACTTTCTCGGCCTGTGTGTTCACGATATGCACTCGCAGTCCTTGCGGAGAAGGGCTCACCACGGCATAAAGTATGTCCGAATCCATGCGCGCGAATTTCACGCCTTCCGCCAATTCCGTGTCGGGGAAAACCCATTTGGAAAAAGGCTCGCCGCTTTTTTCGTCGATTGCGCAAAGTCCGAGGCTTCCGTCGGAAAAGGCGAGCAAAACGCCTTCCGGAACTGAAAGCGAGTTCATAACGCGGGATGCGAATACTATGCGTTCGATTTGCTCGCCGAAAGGAGAAATCCTCATGCCGATGGTTTTTCCGTCATCCTTTGCTTCCAAAAACACGACAAGCGTTCCATCCGGAAGCTCGGCGATTGGAATGGACGTGTCAAACGCTTCGCTTTTAATCGACCATTTTCGGATTCCGTTCACGCCGAAGCACGCTGCGGAATCCTTTCCGAAAACGAAGATCCTTCCATCGCGACCGAAAAAAGGCGCGAACTTCGCCTCAAATCCGATTTCCTTTGTCCACAAAACTTTTCCGCGCGGATTCATAAAGCACAGGTTTTTGTTTTTCAGCGGAACGGCGAGAAAGTCATCATTGTCGGCGGATATGAAGCTCAGAGCACCCGAAGGAAGCGAAGACTGCCAAAAAGTCGCGCCGTCTTCCGTAAACGCCGTAATCATGCCTCCGTCGGTAAGACCTGCCCAGCCATAAGAAGTTTTGACGGGGCGCGTGAGCGAGCGTCCGCCAAGCACGGAAAGCCAAGCGTGCGGAATTTTCGAAAGGTCGAGGTCGCCCATAATGGTGGACGACGTTTCGCCCGAAGCGTTCCGCGCATTGCTCGCCGCGAATGCAGGATTCGGCACGAGCATCAAGAGAGAAATATAGAAATATTGTATGAATGTGCACAATTTCATAACATTTGTCTATTTTTTCACACAAATTAAGAAAGTTTCTAGGTGGCTTGTCTGCGGATAGAAATCCAAGAGCCACGCTTCCTCAACAATATAACCACTTTCCGCCAATTTTGCAACATCTCGCGCTTGCGTCGCGGTGTCGCAGGAAAGGTACGCGATTTTCGGAACGCCGCTTTTGCAAAGCCATTCGCACACTTCCTTTTCCATTCCGCTGCGCGGCGGGTCTGCGAAAACCAAGTCGAACGCGCCGCCTTGCTTCGCCGCGGATTCCGCGTGGTATTTTGCGAACACCGCTCCGCTCACGGCGAAAGTCGAATGCGGAACGCCCGCCATGTTCTGCTCGGCGAAGGTCGCGGCTCCCTTGTTGTGCTCGACCATCGTGACGCGCGAAAAATTTTCTGCGAGGAAAACTGAAAAAGTTCCGCAGCCCGAATAAAGGTCGAGCGCGTGTTTTCCCGAAAGCCCTTGCATGATTTTCGGAATGGCAAGTTCGAGCATTCCTAAATTGGACTGGAAAAATCCCTTCGCGTCGAACGCGATTTTCTTTCCGCAAAGATTCACTTCCACGGGATTTTGTGACAAATCTTGCGTCGAACTTCGCGGCGTGCGGAATTTTTTTCCGCGCAGAATTTTTTCTTTGGAATCGGATTTTTTCGAATTTTTTTCCGAAGGAATTTCTGCAATCGTGAGATTCGGCTCGGCGCGATCGCTTCCGAAAACCATCGCGCGGCATTTCGGGCGAAGTTCGCTCGGCGTGCTCGCAAGCCAATCGTTTATTTCGGCGGAAGCGACAGGGCATTGTTCTAGCGAAATGACGTTGTTCGTGCCGCGCTCTTGCAATCCGCCTGCAAGGAATTCCATTCGGTTTCTGTAGCCGAGCGGATTTTTCGAAAGGATTTTCACAGGCGGAATTGGCACGGATGCCCGCGCGAAAAGTTCTTCGGCGACGCGCTTTTTCATTTCCAGCTGGAATTCGTAGTCAGCGTGCATCAAGTTGCAGCCGCCGCATTTTTGGTAGAGCGGGCAGGGCGGCGCGATTCTTCGCGGAGAAGGCTCAAGGATTTCGACGATTCGCGCTTCGTCCCAGTCGCGAGTTTCCCTCGTGATTTCAACGCGCAATGACTCTCCGGGAAGAGAAAAGGGAATAAAAACGCTTTTTTCTTTGAATTTTCCTAAAGATTTTCCCCCAAAAATCATTTTATGTGTTATAATGTCTACTGTAGCCATTTCGCTATTATAACATATTGTAGACGGAGTTTCAATTATGACAACAAACACATTCTGCCAGAAAATGGAAGACGGAACGGAAGTGAACGTCATGCGCTGGATTCCCGCCGGCGATGACATAAAGGGAATCGTGCAGATGAGCCACGGAATGGGAGAGCATGCCGCCCGATACGACAAGATGGGAACGATTTTCGCGGAACACGGATTCGTTTTCTGCGCGCACGACCATAGAGGACATGGAAAGACCGCGCTCAAGGCGCAGGAAAATGGCGCGGGAGATTTCGGGCATCTTGCCGACGAAGGCGGTTTCGGAAAGGTTGTGAGCGACCTCAATGAAGTCCTGTCAAAACTGAAAGAGGACTATCCGAACAAAAAAACATTCCTTGTCGGCCATTCGTTCGGCTCTTTCGTGTCGCAGGCGTTCATCGAGCAGTACGGCGAAAAGATTGACGGAGTTGTGCTTTGCGGCACGGCAGGCCCACGCATCGGTCTTATGCGGATGGCGAAATTCGTTTTCGGGCTTTCGAAAATTTTCGGAAAGCGTCATCGCTCGAACTTCTGCAAATGGTGCGCGTTCGGCTCGTACAACAAGCGCGTAAAAAATCCCAAGACGGAAATGGACTGGCTTTCCCGCAACGAGTTCAACGTGGAAATGTACAACTCGGATAAATGGTGCGGCACGCTTCCGACGGCGGGATTCTTCCACGACCTCGCGGGCGGCCTCTTGCAGATTCACGCGCCGGAGGCGATGAAGCGAATTCCGCAAAAACTTCCGGTTTATTTCATCTACGGCGAGGACGATCCCGTAGGCGACTACGGCAAGACGATCGAGCAGCTCGCTTCGGTCTACAAATCCAACGGAATGGGCGATGTCGAAGTCAAGTCATGGCCGGAAGACAGGCACGAAATCTTCAACGAAGTGGACGGAGATGCCGTCATAGAAGACACGATCAAGTGGCTTGAAAAACATCTTTAAATTGGGTATAATGCAACATCGTGTTAGTTCGCTACGGAAAAGACAAGAACGGCCAGCCCGTAAAAAAGGCGGTCGTCTACACAAAAGACGAGCATCGGATTCCAATTGAAAAGATAGACTCTGACGCAATTCGCATAATAGAACGACTCAAGGAAAACGGCCACTCGGCATATTTGGTCGGAGGGGCGGTGCGCGACCTTTTGGTCGGGAACACGCCGAAAGATTTCGACATCGTGACCGACGCAACGCCCTCAAGGATAAGACGGATTTTCCGCTCGGCGAGGATTATCGGCCGCCGCTTCCGCCTTGTCCACGTCGTTTTCGGCCCGAAGATTTTCGAAGTGAGCACGTTCCGTTCAATTGTCGAAGGCTCGGTGGGAAACGACTTCGGCACGATGGACGAGGACGTGATGAGGCGCGACTTCACGCTCAACGCGCTGTACTACGATCCGATTCAGGAGCATGTGATAGACTACGTGGGAGGCGTTCGCGACATAAGGAAGGGCGTGATTCGCCCTGTGATTCCTTTGGACAGGATTTTCGTGGAAGACCCCGTGAGGATGCTTCGCGCCGTAAAATATTCCGCAACCACGCATTGCGCGATGCAGTGGCAGCTCAGGCACAGGATAAAAAAGAACGCGAGCCTCCTTTCCCCGATTTCGCCGAGCCGCCTCACCGAAGAAATTTTCAAGATCATAAATTCGGGGCACGCTTTCGACATCGTGAGCGAGGCTTTGGACGTTGACATCTATATGTACCTACAGCCGGCGGCCACCGACCTCATTTTGAGCGACAGGGAATTCGAAAAGAATTACCTTGCGAACCTTAAAAGGCTCGACGCGCTCAACACCGTGGAAAGGGAAGCGCGGCTCGGAAAAAAACTTTTGTTCCTTGTAAAGGATTTCATTCTTTCGCTCACGGACTGGCAGAAGGAAATCGCGGAAAACAGCGCGGCGGGCGAGCTTTACGAAAAAACTTGGAACGAAGTGCGCCGCTTCGTTTTGCCGATGAATCCTCCGAGAGTGGAACTTGAATACGCGATAAGAAGCGCGCTTCGGGAAATCGGAGTCAACATCCGCATTCCAAAACCGCCGCGTCCCGAAAGCGGAGAGGTGAACGCCGCGCCGAAAAGACGAAGGCGCAGGCGGAGAAAGCCCGCCGCCCCGAAAAGCGATGCTTCCGAATGATTCTTTTATTTTTTTTGCATCGTAATCTTGTCGATTATTATGCTCACTTCCTCGATTAGAATTCCAGTGTACTTTTCGATGTTCTCGATTATGTACTGCTGGAGTTTGTAGACTTCGCCCGTGAGCTGCCTTCCGAACGGAACGTCCACTGTGATGACGATGCGGTAGCCGCGCGAATTCGTCTTGATCGTGATTTTCCGCACGCGGATGTTCTCGTCGAACTCCTGAACGCAATGCATAGTCATCTGCGTGAGCGCGGCCTCGGAAATCGCCACGCGGCCTTTCTTCGAGAATTCGGGCGTCACCACTGACTTTTCGAACACTTCCTTTTTGCCGCCACGGAAGATTTTTGAAAGCGGACCGCCTTTTCTGAAAAACACTTTTATCGAATCGTTGAAAATGTGCGAGTAGTTGCGCTTTATCTCGATCGCGGGCACGGGAATGACGTGCTTTCCTTCGATTTGTCGCGAGCGAATCGCCTTGTCGATTTCCTCGCGCGTGGCGATGTCCTCGATTTTTATCACGGTGGAAGGCGCGGGCAGGGAAAGTCGAGAGGCGATTTTCGAAACCATTTTTTCCGAAGTGCCGATGAGAAGGATTTTCTTGAATTTCATTTCGCGGATTTTTCCGGCGATTTCGTCGCGGTGCTCCTTGTCGTCGAACACTGCCACGCGAACCGCGCCCATGTACGTCTTTTCGGTCTTCGCGGAGCGGCCTCCAAGAATCTTGTCGTCCTGAATCAAAAGTCCGTCGTCGATTATCGCTTCGATTCCGTATTTTTGCGCGAGAAGCTTCGCCTTGAAGCTTTTTCCGGTGCCGCTTTCTCCCACGAGCGCGTAGACAGAGACGGTTTTGAATTTTTCGAATAAGTCGGTAAATGGCATAATTTCCTTTTGCGGAAACAATTATACCATAATTTTGAGGAAAATGCAAGTTGTCGAGGCGAAATTCCAAAATCGCCGCGCGGACTTTGCGGCGATTGACAAGCGCGGCCGCTTCCGTGTAGAATAAAATCGAGCAATGGACATAACATCTAGAATCTCGATGCCCGCGATAATATTGATGCGGCGGGAAATCGAGCGCGCGGGCGGAAACGAAGTTTTTTTCGTGGCGAAGACAAACGAAAATGGAATCGTCACTTCGGCAAAGGCTTTTTCGCGCGGAAACGAGCACAGCGTGCCAATAAATTTTTCGGAAAGCCGCGAGCCTTGCATTCTCATACACAATCATCCAAGCGGAAATCTCACGCCGTCCGAAGCCGACATGTCCGCCGCTTCCCGCGCCAACGAGAATTCGCAGGGATTTTACATCGTGAACAATTCCGTCACCGAAGTGTACGTCGTGATGGAAGCGGTCCTTGCGAAAAAGCTTGAAATGCTTGATGAGGAAGAAGCCGCGTCCTACATAAGCGAGGGCGGCGCGCTTTCAAAAATGTCCGAAAATTTTGAAGAGCGGCCAGTGCAAGTGCGGCTTTTGAAATCCATCGCGAAAGCGTTCAACAAAGGGCAGGTGGGCGCGTTCGAGGCGGGAACTGGAGTTGGGAAAAGTTACGCCTATCTGATTCCCGCGATTTTGTGGGCGACGAAAAATAAAGAGCGCGTCGTGATTTCCACGGGTACGATAAACCTTCAGCAGCAGTTGAGCGAAAAGGACATTCCCGCCGCGCAAAAAATCCTCGGAAAAAATGTCAAGGCAGTTTTGGTAAAAGGCCGCAACAATTACGTCTGCCTTCGAAGGCTTGAGGAATTGGGAAAGGAGCGCGACTTGTTCGACAACGAAAGCGAGGCTTTGGAAAAAATCCACGAATGGGCGAAGGTTTCTCCCAGCGGAAGCCGCAGCGACCTTTCGTTCTTTCCTCCCGAAAACGTCTGGTCGCGCGTGTCCTCGGAAAGCGATGCCTGCATGGGACTGCATTGTCCGTTCCGCGACAAATGCTTTGTAATGGCTGTGAGGCGCGAGGCGAGCGACGCGCAGATTCTCGTGGTGAACCATCATTTGCTTTTTGCTGACATCGAGTCGCGAATGAACGGCGTAGGCTACGACGACAGCGCGGTGCTTCCTCCGTACAAGCGAATCGTTTTTGACGAGGCGCACGGAATCGAAAACGCCGCAACGAGTTTTTTCAGCGAGCAAATCACAAGGATGAAAATAATCAAGCAGATGAACCTTTTGTATCGCAAGCGGCGTTCAAGCTATGCCGGATATATTTTCACGCTAATCGCGCTTTCCACGCAGGAAGACACTTCGGACGACGTGGCGGAGACGGTGGATCTGATAAAGTCCGACATAGCGAATCTCGAGACGGCGGCTTTGGACATAATGCAAAACGAATCAACGCTTCGCCTCTACGAAAAGACTCGCTCCGCCTTTTCGCCTGTGATTTCGCTTTTGGGAACTTTGGCGCAAGATTTGGAACGCCTTGTTTCCGCCGTGCGGAAAATTGTGGACGGACTTTCGGAAGAGGACAAAACCGAAAACGCCTATTGGGAAACGAAGTCAATTTCGCGGCGTTTGGAAGCAGGCGCGATTCTTTGCAAGGATTTTTCGCTTTGGGACGAAAAGCGCGACATGGTTTTTTGGATTCAAAAGCAGCGGCTTCCCGAAGGCTTCGTTTCTGAAGGCGGCTCGACTTATGTCGTGTTTTCGCGTACTCCGCTTTATGTCGCGCCGCTCATGAACAACGGCGTTTTCGAGCCGATGGAAAGCGTCGTGTGCACTTCCGCTACGCTCAAGATTTGCGCGGACTTCGGATTTTGGATGAGACGCACGGGGCTTTCTTTGGTCGGGCAAGAAAGGCTTTCCACGGAAATTTTCGATTCGCCTTTTCCTTACGAGAAAAACGTCCTTCTCGCCGTGGCTCGCGACGTTCCGCTTCCGAACAGCATAGAATTCCAAGGCTTCATAGAACGCGCGATTTTGAAATTGATTTCCGCGAGCGGCGGAAGCACGCTAGTTTTGTTCACATCCTACGATTCGCTGAAAAGTGCATACGGCAGAGTTCAGAACGGACTTTCCGAACTTGGAATAAACGTCATGCGGCAGGGCGACGACGACCGCTTCCGTCTTTTGGACAAATTCAAAAACGACAAGACGAGCGTGCTTTTTGCGACGGATTCTTTTTGGCAGGGAATCGACGTTCCTGGGGATTCCCTGCGGCAAGTCATCATAGTGAAGCTGCCTTTTCCAGTTCCGTCAGAGCCGGTTTTCGCGGCGCGCGCGCAGGAAATCGACGAGCGCGGCGGCTCTTCTTTCATGGAACTTTCCGTTCCCGAAGCCGTGATAAAATTCCGCCAGGGATTCGGCCGCCTTGTGCGCCGCAGCGACGACAGCGGAACGGTCGTGGTGCTTGACCGCCGCATTGTCGAAAAGCCTTACGGCAAGATTTTCATGCAAAGCCTTCCGAAAACGCGCGTGGTATACGACAGCGTAGACAATATTGCGAAGCAAGTGCAGGCGGCGACAAGGCACGGCAATTCGCAAGATGAAGATTGCGATTCGTGATATTTCAAACTTGATGTCCGTCTTGACGAGATTGTTGATTTCAGATATGATTAATTGACAAAAAATACGCGCTTTGGAAGAACATGCCGAACGAAATTGTGATAAAAGTTACAAAAAAAAATCCTCTTGAATACGCCGAATTTTCTGATAACGAAAATTCCAATTTCCAGCAAACGCGATTTTGGGCGGAATTCAAGGCGGCGCACGGCTGGAAAATGATTCCTTTGGACATAGAAATCTCGCGGATTCCTGACGCTCGCTCTGCGGACGAAATCGAGAAAATTGACGACGAAATCGAAAAAGGCGGCGTTTCGCAAAATTCAGAAAATGGATTTTCTCGCGTCTTTGTGCTTGTGCGCTCGTTCGCAAAAGGGCTTTTTTCCATCGCATACGTTCCGATGTATCCAATTTTCCAGTCGGATTCTGTGTCCGCCGAATTCTGCGAAGTGCTTGAAAAAGTCGCCTTTGCGATTCGACCGCATCTTCCTAAAAATGCGATTTGCGTCCGCTTCGATCCCATGTTGGAATTCGATTCGGCTTCGGCGCGCGACGATTTTGTTCGCGAGGTGAACGATTTCGCTTGCAAGAACGGGCGTTCACTCAAAAAAGCCCGCGTGGACATTCAGCCGCCCGACACTTCGCTCGTGAATCTTGAGCGTTCGGAAGAGGAAATTTTGTCTTCGATGAAAAGCAAGTGGCGTTACAATATCAATCTTTCTTCTCGCAAGGGCGTTGAGATTGAAAGGGTTGGCGCGGAATCAGATTCGGCTCGCGTTTCAGATTCAAGTGAAAATTCGCCCGATTCCAATTTGTCCGTTTCGGCGCGTGATGAGCTTTTAGCGAATCTTTCAAAAAAGGTTGACGAATTTTACGAAGTGTATCGAATAACTTCCGCCCGCGACGGAATTGCGATTCATTCGAAGCGATATTATTTGGACTTGCTTGAAAAGGCGGCTCGCGAAAAAATCGACGGAACGGACGTTCCGCTTGTTTGGCTTTACATCGCGCGGCACGAAGGCGATGTTCTCGGCGCGATAATGACGCTTGTCACAAAGCGCGAGGGAGTCTATCTTTATGGAGCTTCGAGCAACACGAAGAGAAATCTCATGCCGAATTTCCTTTTGCAATGGACTGCGATGCGCGATGCGAGGAATGCCGGCGCGCGTTACTATGATTTGTACGGAATTCCTCCCACCGACGACGAGCGGCATCCGATGCACGGCCTTTTTCTTTTTAAGACGGGTTTCGGAGGAAAGAACGTTCATCGCGTGGGCACGTTCGACGTTCCGCTGAAAAGTGTCTATGCATTTTGCTCGCTTGCCGAGCGCGCGCGTGCATGGTGGCACAAGAAATTTTTGAAGAAAATCCGTGGGAGATGACAAATGAACATGGAAGCGTTTATACTTGGATGCGGAGGCATGATGCCGCTTCCTTACAGGCATCTTACCAGCGTTTTGCTCAGGCGAGACGGCGACCTTTTTTTGTTTGATGGCGGAGAGGGAACGCAAGTTTCGCTTCGCAGGCTCAATCTCAAGTGGAAAAAAATAAATGCGATTTTCGTCTCGCACACGCACGCAGACCACGTTACGGGGCTTCCAGGAATCATGATGCTTTCCGCGCAAGTGGAACGCAAAGAGCCTCTTTACATCTATGGTCCGCCGAAAATTGCCGAATACATCGAAACAAGCCGAAAAGTCCTGGACATGTACATAAATTATCCTGTGGTCGTAAAAGAGATTTCCGCTCCGTGCGTCGTTCACGAGGAAAAGGAATTCCGTGTCCGCGCATTTCCATTGCGGCACACAAAGACATGCGTGGGCTACGTCCTCGAGGAATTTGACCGCCCGGGCGAGTTCAATCCCGATGCCGCAATTGAACTTGGCGTTCCGCGCGGGCCGCTTTGGTCGAAGCTTCAAGGCGGCGAGGAAGTGCGCGCGAAAGACGGAAGCATCGTTCGCCCGAAGCAAGTGATGGGCGCGAAAAGAAGCGGGCGCAAATTCGGCTATGTTACGGACACGCTTTATTTTCCCGAAATCGCGCAGGAAGTGAAAGACTCGGATCTTTTGATTTGCGAGTCGATGTTCGAGCATTCCCTTTTGGATCAGGCGCTCGAAAAAAAGCACATGACGGCAAGGCAGGCAGGAACAATCGCGCGCGATGCCTGCGTCAAAAAAATGGCGATGATTCACTACAGCCCGCGCTACACCGACAGGGAACTTCTCGCTTTGGAAGCCGACGCTCGCGAAGTTTTTCCCGAAGCGATTCTTTCTCGCGACAGAATGAAAATCGACATTCCGTATGTTGACTGAAATGAACTCGAGGACATCGCCGTGATCGAGGTGAAGGACTTCCGAAAATCATATTCCTCGAATAAGTTTGCATGCGACGGAATTTCTTTCCGCGCGAAAAAAGGCGAAATCGTCGTGCTTTTGGGACCGAACGGCGCGGGAAAAACGACGCTCCTCAAGGCGATTGCCGGAGCGCATTACGCCACGAGTGGAAACATTTTTATTACGGCGCAGGACGGAACAACTTTCGACGTGGCGGAAAAAAGTTCCGAGGCGAAGCGGATTACGGGCTTTGTCGGAGACGAGCCTTTTTTGTACGACAATTTCACGGTGGAAGAATTCCTTTTGAACGTGGCGCGATTGCGCATTCAGTCCTCGGAAAAATCCGAGCTGCAAAGCGCGATTCGGCGCGTGGTAAAGCTTTGCGCGCTCGAAGATGTGCTTTTTCAAAAAGTCGCGTCGTTGAGCCACGGCTACAAGCAGCGCGTGAATTTCGCGCAGGCAATCGTGCACGCCCCCGAAATCCTGATTTTGGACGAGCCGACCACAGGCCTCGACCCGAGCCAAATCCGCGAAATGCGAAATCTCATAAAAAATCTAAAATCCTCGGCGGCGATAATTTTTTCCACGCACATAATCCAAGAGGCGGAAAATTTGGCGGACGAAATTCTCATAATAAATGGCGGAAAAATCATCGCGAGCGGAACTGTTTCGGAACTCGTAAAAAACGCGCGCGCGAAAAATTTGGAAGAAGCGTATTTGTTTTTTACGGAAAACGCGAGAGGTCGAATCATGGAGAAAACTCATGAAAAATAAATTTTCCGCTCTCCTTAAAAAAGAAATTTTTTCCTACGCGATAAATCCGTTCTATTACATCGCAGCGATTGTTTTCTGCGTGTTTTGCGCCGCAGGATTTTTTTTCGCGGGACAATTTTTTGTCGAAGGAAAGGGCAGCCCGTCTTTGAGCCGATTTTTCCTTTTGATGCCGTACATCGCAAGCGTTTTCATTCCGTCGCTTTGCCTCGAGACGAAAGGCAGCGCGCTTTCCGCGACGCTTCCTTATTCGGCGCGCGAGCTGTTTTTTTTGCGCATCGTTTCGGCTTTGATTTTTTTCGCGCTCGCGATTTCGCCCACCGCGCTCGTTCCGATTTGCGTGAATTTTTTCGGCGACGTTGACGGCGGCGCGCTTTTCACGGCGTACCTCGGGATAATTTTCTTTGCGCTTTCTTCGATTTCGCTTTGCGTATTTTTGTCGGAACTCGTCCAAAATCGCGCGGCATATTTTTTCTTTTCCGCGCTCGTTTTGTCTGCGATAAATCTGGCGCATTTTCTTCCGACTCTCGCGCAGCTTTCGGACTTTTCGGCAGCGTTGGTGCGCTCTTTAAGTTTCGCATGGCATTTCGATTCGGCGGGAAAAGGCGTTTTGGACACGCGCGACTTTTTTTTCTATTTGATTTCCGCGATTCTTTTTTTTGAACTCGCGGTTTTCGCGGCGGAAACTCGCAAAGGAAAAAATTATTTTTCGAAGAAAAACGCGCTTTCGACTTTCACTTTTTTGCTGATTTTGATTTTCGCCAGCCTCGATTCAAGCCGCGCCTACAAGCGTTTCGATTTGAGCCGCTCGAAGCAATTTTCGATTTCGCCTTTTACGAAAAATTTGATTTCGTCCGCCCAGGAAAAAATCCGCATAACTTATTACCGTTAGTCGGAATTGCTTTCGCTTTATCCCGAAGTGCGCGAAGTGGGATTTTTCCTGCA
>CAMWWZ010000029.1 GCA_947178095.1 uncultured Treponema sp. | reverse complement strand
TTCCAGGATTTGTCGTCGAACTTCCAGGATTCGTTGTTGAACTTCCAGGATTTGTCGTCGAACTTCCAGGATTCGTTGTTGAACTTCCAGGATTTGTTGTCGCTACTTTTGCTTTAGCCTTTGAGATATCCTTTATTTTTACAGTGCCAGTTCCCCGGAAACTGAGCATAATTTGTGATCCTTTTTTAAGGAAATCTTCTTCTACATTTGCAAGAGGAATTTCAATTTTGTTGTCTTTGAGCAGTTTGGTAGCACTTATTATTTTTGATTTTTCCTCTTCGCCTACTTTATATGTAATCTTTAATTCTATTGAAGGATATTCATCGTTGTCATCTCTTAATTCAAAGCCACTTGTATCAACACCATCAAGAACAATGAATTCATATCCATCCAAATCACCTGCGGCAAAAGAAACAGGAATTGATGCCATGCCTTCCTTGTCCCAACCTTTTCCAGCAACTACAACATAAACATCATCTGTTTTTGTAATGCTTGTTCCGCTGTTCCAAACATTTTCTTCAGCCACAATTCCTTCAATAATAGAAGTCAATTCAAGTGCAGATTCTTCAGGATCTGCCGGATCTTTGCCTGCTGGTGGGTCGTCGCTTTCAACAGGATTTGTATCTTCGCTTCCGTTAGAACAAGATGTTATTACCCCCCCCATAGTGCCCATAATTGCGAGAGCCGCGCAGAGCGCGATTCCTTTTGAAATCTTTTTTGCCAATTTCATAAACTGCTCCTTAAAAAAAATTTTTTAGACCGCATACGCAATCTTTATCTAGATTTTCACGCGGAATTCGCGATAAATATATCTTTTTCTTGCTTTAAATGTCGATTTCATGCTTCAATCTTGAGATAAAGAGAAATAAATTTTTTTTCAAGGAATTTTTTGGCAGGAAAAATTTAAATTCGCACAACGCAATCCACTCGCGCATCGTGCGTTTCGCGCGGCACGTTTTCCAAAATCTGCGCGGCGTAACACACGCCCACAAGTTCCACCTTCGCTTCCGAGTTTTCAATCGCCGCAGAAATTCTTGAAAGCCTTTCCAAAAATCTGTCGTAATATCCGCCGCCGCGCCCGAGCCGAAATCCTTCTTTCGTGAACGCGAGGCCAGGCACAAGCACGACGATTTTTTCGCCGTGCATTTCCGCGAAAAGTTTTTCAATGTCGGCTTTTTGGCACGAAGGTTTCGGCTCGAAAATTCCGTGCGCGCCTTCTTCCGTTTCTTCGATTGGATCGCGCTCCACAAAATAAAAATCCATTTTGCCGCCTTCGATTTCGCCCGTGGAATTTTTCGCGCTTGCCGAAAATTCCGCCTTGCAATTCGATTTTATTTCACAAACGATTTTCGGAAGCAAAACTTTTTTTCCGTCGGCAATCGCCGCTCGCAAAATCGGAAGAACGTCCACTTCGTCTTTGAGCGGCATGAAGCCGAAAATCGCGCGCGAAGATTTGTACGTTTCGCTTTGGATGAAGCGCATGCAAAGTCCCGCGCTTTCAAACGCTTTCGCGATTGGATCGAGAGACGCAAGTGCTTCGCGCATTTTTTTCCGAAGCAATTTTTTTTCGATTTCACAATTGATGTTTTTTTCAGTCAAATTCTTTTCTCCAAATTTCGACGAGCCTTTCAAGCGAGCACGCCGCGTTCGCGGGACTTGTCGAAGGAAGTCGAATCGATTTTACGCCGTATTTTTCTTCGAGCGTCTCGCCCCAAAATTTTTTGTAGAGCGAAAAAGCCGCGCCGCCGTTCAAAATGATTTTTTTGATTTTCGCCGCGCCAAGGATTTTTTCGATTTTGTTCGGGACGGCGTTTTTTATGCTCGCGTCGCTTGAGCCGCAAATTTCGCAGGAATGAATCACATCCCAAAGCGCGATTTTGTTTCGCAAAAGGAATTCTGTTTTTTCCTGAATCGTGCTTGGAATTTCTTCGGCAAAAATTTTTGCGAGCATTCGCCAAAATCTGTTTTGCGGATGCCCGTAGTAAAATTCATTTTCGCGCGACTTCACCGAAGGAAGCGAGCCGAGAATCAAAAATCTTGAGTCGCTTCCGAAAACTGGCGCGAAAGGATGCGTGATTTTTTCAAGCCGCTTTTCCATGAATATTAGAATAAATCAATTTTAAAAAACGCGCAAGAGTCCGCGCGACTTCTATCGCGTCATCAAATATTCCGCCACCGCTTCGTATGCAGGAATGGAAAGCGGATCGATGTATTTGTTCGATGCGAGATATGTTGACGCAAAACGCACGATTACCATTTGCGCGGCGGGGTCGATGTAAATTGCCTGCCCGTGCACGCCGCGCGCCATGTACGCGCCGTGCGAATTGTTCGTGCGCCACCACATGTCGCGGTACGACCAACCTTCGAGCTTTGGATATTCGCCGCCTTTCGCGAACGCTTCCTGCGCCGCGCGCACTTCGCTTTCCGTGCCGCCCGTGGCGATGTCGTTCGCCGCTTCAAACGGAATCACTTGCTTTGAGCCGAGCTTTCCTCCGCGAAGCATCATTTCGCCGAACGCCGCCATGTCGCGAAGATTCAAGCTCAATCCCCCGCCAGCCATCGCGATTCCGGCAGGATCGACATTGTAATAAGCGTCGAAATTTGCGCCCATAGGCTGCCAAACCATTTCCGAAAGAAGTTCCGCGATTCCTTTTCCCGTGGCGCGTGAAATTATCCAGCCGAGCAATTCCGTGTTCACGGTTTTGTAGCCGAATTCATCGCCGTGATTTTTGCCGGGAATTTTTTTTAGCGTGGGAAGATATTCGTAATAATTTTTCGGGCCTTGATAATTCGCGGGGCGGAAAACGTTGCCCGCCAAGGCATACGCCCACACTTCGGCATTCGGGTCGGAATAATTTTCGCTGTATGAAATCGCCGTGCGCATGTCCATCACTTGTCGGACGGTCGCGCCCTCGTAGCCCGAGCCTTTTAGTTCGGGAATGTAGTCCGTGACGAGCGCGTCCGCATTGAGCTTTCCTTGCGCCACCAAAATCGCCGCGAGCGTTCCCGCGAACGACTTGCTCACCGACATCGCAGAATGAAGGCCTTCGGGTTTGAGCCCTGCGAAATATTTTTCGTAGACGATTTTTCCTTTGTGCACGATGATGATTCCGTCGGTGTAATTTTTTGCGAGCGAATCTTCCCAAGTGATTTCCTCGTCGGAATCCCACGGCGTGAATTTTATTTTGTCGATGTCAGGATCGATTTTCGTCTTGAAAGTGAACGGCTTTTCGCGCGATGCCGGAACTCCGCGCGTAGGATAAAATTCGCGCATGTGGTTCACGCTGTATCGAATCGCGGGAAATTCGAAAAACGAGCCGTCGGCCGCAGAAACGACTTTGGACTTTTCGGGCGGAAAGCCTTGCATCCAGCCAAGCGCGTTCGGATCGCTTTGCCGCGCGTCAGGAAAATTTTGCGCGCTCGCGATTTTTCCGAAAGCGAGAATTGTTCCAAGCGCGAAAAAAATATTTTTCAATTTTAGCCTCCATCAGTCCGTAAATCTGATTCGCTGCCACCTTTCGTTGAATTTATCCAAGCCTTCGCCCAAGTCGATTTTGAGCGTGCAATTGTTCATCTGCTCGGCTTCGTACATCGGCTTCTCTTTCATAAATTGCGCGGCGCGCAAATTCACAAAGCACGGAAAATTGAACGCATCCAAAAATTTCGCGTACACTTCCGGACGGTGAATGTAGTTTATGAATTCGTTCGCCAAATCATAATGCGGAGCGTCTTTCAAAATGCACATGCTGTCGAGATAACTCGCGCCACCTTCGGCAGGAATGAAAAAGTCGATCGTCTCTTCCCATTTTTCTTTCGGAACTTCGCCATAGACCACTTCCGCGTATCCGTGGCAAAGCCAAAAGTCGCCCGAAGCAAAAGATTTTCCGAAACTCTCCGCGTCGAATTTCACAAGATTCGGAAGCCAATTCTGCGTGATGAATTTTTCCGCTTCGTCCAATTCGGAATCGAAAAGCGAATTGACATCGTGCCCCAAATACGCGAGCGCATCGCCCATCACTTCGCGCATGTCGTCCATCATCGTGGCGTGCCCCGCAAATTTCGCGTCGGAAAAAATGTTCCAGCTGCGCTCGTAGCCCTGCGGAACTTTCGTCTTGTTCACGCTCACTCCCGCCGCACCAAAATAATACGGAACGGCATAGCGCATTTCGGGATCGTATTCCGCCTTTTCCAAAACCAAAGGATTTATGTTCGCGCGGTTCGTCAATTTCAATTGATCCAATTCGCGCAGCATTCCCTGCCGAATCATTATCGAAACATAGTCCTGCGACGGAACTACGACATCGTAGCCTTTCGCGCCCGCGCGGAGTTTGGAATACATTTCTTCATTTGAAGCGTAGCTGTCAACTTTAACAGTGCAATTGAATTCTTTTTCAAAATCGCGCAAAACTTCGTCGGGCGTGTAATAAGTCCAATTGTAAAGATACAAAACCCGCTCGTCTTTTTTCGAACAAGATGAAATGAGCGCGAACAATGCGAACGCGAAAAACGCCACAAAAAATCGCGTGGCGTAAAAGTGCTTGCATTTTTCTTCTTGCAAAATTTTCGCCGAACTTGCTCGAACAAAATTTTTGACGAAACTTTTTTTCATAAAAAATTCTCCCTAATTTTCATCATCTTGAAGCGGCGAAATTTTTCACGCTCTTTCGCAAGACAATCGTTATCATGCAAATCGCAAGAACGATGACGAAGGAAAGCGCGTTTATCACTGGACTCACGCCAAAGCGAATCATCGAATAAACGTAAAGCGGAAGCGTCGTGCTGCCAGGCCCGCTCACGAGAAACGTAATCACATAATCTTCAAGCGACATCGTGACGCTCATCATAAATCCGCTGATGATTCCCGGCATCAAAGCCGGAATTACGACTTTCGTCAAAGTTTGAATTTCGTTCGCGCCCAAATCGTGGCTCGCTTCGATAATCGAATAGTCGAATTCATCGATTCGCGCACTCACCATCAAATACACGAACGGCATGCAGAACGTCGTGTGCGAAATGAAAATCGTGAGCAAGCCGAGCGACATTTTTATTCCGCTGAAAAAAATCAAAAGCGAAACGCCCATTATCACTTCGGGCAAAACCATCGGCAAAAAGCTCGTGGTCTGAATGTACGAGCGTCCGCGAAATTTGTACCAAGTTATTCCGATTGCGGCGAGCGTTCCCAAAATCGTCGCGACGATCGAAGAAGTTATCGCAACGAAAAAACTGTTCCAAAGCGACGCCCACAAATCGCCCGAATTGAAAATCAACTTTTCATACCAAACGAACGAAAAATTCGTAAAGGTCGAATCTTTGGATTCATTGAACGAATAAAAAATTATCACGAAAAGCGGAATGAACAAAAACAAAAGGCAAAGCGCGAGCATCGTTTTGGAAAAACTGAAATGCGGCGAACGCTTTTTCCAACTGCGCTTCGCGTGCTTCGCAGGCTCGGAGGCGTGGATTTTTTTCGAAAAAATCTTGAAAGGATTTTTCATTTCGCGCCGCCTCCGTTCGCGTTATGCTGATTGTTTGACAAAGCCGCAGCCAAAAACGGCGTGTTCGTGTTCGCGGCGATTTCTTCTTTCGCGGAAACTTTTTTGAGGCTTTCTTCTTTTTTATTCGAAGTGAGCATCCACAAAATCGCCGCCACGGAAATTATCGTTATCACGAGGCTGAACGCCGAGGCGAGCGGCCAGTTGCGAACTTTTTGCACTTGATCGACGATGATGTTTCCGAGCATGTAGCTGTCCTTGCCGCCGACCATTTGCGGAACTGTGTATTGCCCGAAAATCGGAATGAACGTGAAAATCATCGCGCTCAAAATTCCGCTTCGAATTCCTGGAATCAAAACTTTAATCATCGACTGGGTTTTCGTCGCGCCCAAATCTCGCGCGGCTTCAAGCAAGCTGAAATCGAATCTGTCCACGGCGGTGAAAATCGGCAGAATCGCGTAAGGCAAATACATATAGATGCTCACGACGACAATCGCGCCTTGCGTGAACATGAATTTGTGCGGAACGAAATTTTCACCGCGCGCAATTCCGAGCGAATTCGCGAAATTCCAAAAAAATCTCAAAAGCGAATTGAGCAAGCCGTTGTCGCCCAAAATCGTAATCCAAGCGAAAATGCGAATCAGCGAATTCGTCAAAAACGGAATTATCACCAAAATCAAAAAAAGCGTCTGATGGCGACTTCGTGCGATGGCGTAGCCGCATGGAAGCGCGAGCAAAATTGTGATGAAACTTGAAACGGCGGCAATCCAAAGCGTCCGCAGAAAAATTTTTCCGTAAGCCGCGTCAATCATTTGGCGGTAAGCCTTGAGCGTGAATTCGCGCACGACACCGCCGTAAACGTCGCGCTTCATAAATGAATAGCACACGATGATTGCGATTGGCACGATGAAAAAAATCGTAAACCATCCGCCCATCGGCCATGCGTAGCGCGGCCCGGGATTGCTTTTTTTGTATGTACCTTTTTTCGCTTCTTCCAAATTTAAATCCAACCTTAAAATGCTTTTCAAAAATTCCAATAATTGCGCGAGTTTTAGAAGAAAACTCGTAGTAAGAATTGCGCAGCAATTCTTACTTATTTATGTCCTCGACGATGTAGCCGTCGTCGGCCGCCCAAGAAACATAAACCGTGTCTTTCCACGCGATTTCCGGCCCGTCGTCAAGATAGTTCACGTGCTGCTTAAACACTTTTATCACCGTGCCGTTTTCCAGCCGCACATAGAATTTCGACTGGAAGCCCGTGTAAATCGGCTCTTCGACAATTCCCTTGAAAACATTGATGTCGCGCCTTCCGTGAACGTCCGGCTCTTCGAGCGTAATTCGGATTTTTTCCGGCCGAATCGTGAACGCCACTTTCTGCCCGACATCGGTGTGCTCCCAGTCCGTGACCAAAATGTTCTTGTCCTCTTCTTTCGTGGCCTGAGTGTCGCCGGCAAGCTGCGCCTGCAATCCAAGCGCGGGAGTGTTGAGCGTCACCATAAAATCGTCTTCGCCTTTCGGAGTTTTGTGCGCCTCGCAATTTACTACGGTGCTTTCAAAAAGATTCGTCTCGCCGATGAATTGCGCCACGAATTGAGTCGCCGGGCTTTCGTAAATTTCGAACGGACTTCCCACTTGCAGAACATGCCCCGCGTTCATTACCGCGATGCGATCGCTTACAGCCAAAGCCTCGCTTTGATCGTGAGTAACATAGATGAAAGTGATTCCGATTTTGTCGTGAATCGTGTCGAGGTCGATCAAAAGATTTGCGCGGAGCTTCGCGTCGAGCGCGGAAAGCGGCTCGTCCAAAAGAAGCACTTTCGGCTCGTTGATGAGAGCGCGCGCAATTGCAACACGCTGGCGTTGTCCGCCCGAAAGCTGCGAAGGCTTTTTGTGCATGTGCGATTCAAGCTGAACCAAAGCCAAATATTTTTTTACGCGCTCGTCGATTTCGTTTTTTGGAAGCTTTTGAAGCCGGAGCGGAAACGCGACATTTTCGTAGACGCTCAAATGCGGAAAAAGCGCGTAGTTTTGGAAAACCGTGTTCGACTGCCTTTTGTTCGGCGGAAACGGAATCACATTTTCGTCATCAAAAAGAATCGTCCCTTCGTCGGGAAATTCGAATCCGGCTATAATACGGAGAAGCGTCGTCTTTCCGCATCCCGAAGGACCAAGCAGCGAAAAAAATTCGCCGGGCTTGATTGAAAAATCTATGTCGTCCAGCGCGACAAAATCGCCGAACCGCTTGGACACATGGTCAATTGTAACCTGACTGCCTTTCAAATTGCGAGCCTCGTCTATCTAAAATAATCCTTCGTTTAAAATTGCCGACTGATTAAACGTCGTCAATTTTAATTGTCGGTTTTACGCCAAAAAAACGCATAATAGATAGATTGATGTTATTCGCGGATTTTGTCAAGTGGATTTTGAAAAAAAATGCTAAAAAATTCTGCGCCCAAAATTCGCCCGAAACGCAAAATCTTGCATATTGCTTTTTTTCAAAAAACTGATAAAATTGTTTATGGAGGAATCGGTGATTCGCAAGGCGCGTTTTTCCGCATAACGAACATTCGCAAAGCGCGCAAAAAATTTTTCAAAAAAAATTCGCGCAAAGTCTTTTGCGCCGCCACATCGCAAGCCGAGATTTTTATGGACAAGATCGCTTTGTTGAATTCAATTGAAAAAAGCATTCAATTTTCATTCGCGCGCTCGTCCGGAGCCGGCGGACAAAACGTGAACAAGTTGAACACGAAAGTTCACGCCACGCTGAATCCCGATGCGCTCGAAGGGCTTTCGCAAACTGAACTCGCGCTCGTCAAAAAAAGGCTCGCCGGCAAAATGAACTCATCGGGCGAAATTTTCACCACCGCGCAGGAAGAAAGATTTCAAGAGCGAAATCGCGCCATCGCCTTGGACAAAATGAAAAGCATCGTCGTGCAAGCCGCGCTCGTTCCCAAAAAGCGCAAAAAGACAAAGCCCACCGTCTCTTCGATTGAACGCAGGCTCAACTCAAAAAAGCTTCGCGGAAAGATAAAGGAATTGCGCACAAATATATTGACGCGCACGAAATTATGATATAAACTATTTTAACAAATATTTTTCATTTGGAGGAAAAAAAATGAAAAACAATTTTAGGTATGGGGGGGGTATTAGCGACCCTCTTTTTGGCAATTCTCATCTGCTTCGCGTCGTGCAAGAATAGTAGCTCGTCGGGAGATGATTACAAGGATGATGGCAATCAAGGAAAAGAAATTCCAAAAGATTCCTATTCCTTTGGAGGCGATCTTTCGGAAGATTTGAAAGTGGCGGAAACCGACAGTTCCGGAAACAAAAACTTTTCCGTTGAAGAAAACGTGGACGGCATACAAATAAAGTTCGCCATTCCTAATAAAAATGTCGTTCGCTATGAAGTATTCATTGAAGGAATAGGTCAAGTTTCGGAAACAGGTGTTGGCGAAAATAAAACCGACGACTTCTTCTATCCTTTCCTCGCTCCTGGCAAAGAATACACAGTTAGAATTAAATTTCTGAAAAATGAGAATCAGGATGACGAGGGCTTCTCCATTGTAACTCCAGATCAGACACTTGGCTACATTGATGTGAAGGCGAAGGCAGGCGCGAACAGCAAGGGCGAAGTGAAAATATCGAATTTCGGAATCATAGAGGTAAAAAATAACGGCGACTTCAAGTTTACAAAAAAGCCCGCGTTTAGAAACGAAAATCTGCTTACTGGAAACGGCTACGATTGGAATTTGGGTATCGGACTGAACTATGGCATTTCATGGTTGCACGAGGACAGGAGGTCGAAATGGCTTACAGAAATCCAGATTCCCAACAAAGAGTTGCTTGGCAAGACATACAATTTCTATACTTATCCTCGTCCTTATGGAGACGTGACAAAAGTTGATTTTATTGTCTGGCGTCCGAAAATGTCCTACAAATATGACGACAAGGTATACTTCTATCAGTGGGATGGTAACACTTTGGAAACGAACTGCCAGCCAGATACGGACTTGTGGACGAGCATCGACATAACAAAATCCGAGGACGTTGCGAAAATTAAAGGAACGTGGACAAGAATTGAACGAGATGTTAGCGATTATAAAGATAAATATCATCTGATTGAAACTGAAATGCTGATAATTGACAGTACTAATATAAAACATGGTATGTCTTGGACATTCACAAAGCTTGACGGCAGTGCCTTCACAAATGATGAGTTGTCACATTTGGTTTATGAGGATGATGACTATACGCTTTCCAATGACGGAAAAACCGTAACCAATAAAGAGGAGTCTAAACCCGAGTCACTCTCCGAATATTTTGAAGATTATAGCAGCGAAAGCAACAGTTACACTGAGCATTATGATTTGAAGCTTTTTGAAGACGGAAAAACCTTGGAAATAATCCAATCTGGCAAACACAATGACGGAACGAATTACAAAGAGCATACGGACTACACAAAGCAATAGTCTGTAAAAGACAGCTGTTCAGCTCGACAAATTATCGGGCTGAACAAATTGCGTAATTTTTCGCAGCGGGCTCGCGCGTAGAAATCATCGCGCGTTGCCCGCCGCCTTGCACACACTGTACGACTTACGCGCCGCCTTGTGTGCCCAAGAGTTTCGCGTTGTCCATTTTTTTCCAGTTCATCGCCACATCATAAGGAGTCTCGCCTGAAACGTTCTTCGCGTTTTTGTCCAAACCCAAATCCAAAAGACGCACGAGAGTTCCTGTATCCGCCAAGCGAGCGGCATAATGCAACAAAGTGTTGCCGCGCACGTCGGTTTTGTTTTTCGCGTATTTTACGATGTAGCCCAAAAGTTCACCGCTTTTTTCTTTGAATGCCAATGTCACGGCGTTGTCGCCCTTGGAATTTATTTCGATGAAAGGATTCGCGCCTTTTTCCAATAAAAGGGCGGCCTTGTCCTTCTGCCCGCTCGCCACCGCAAGCGAAAGCGGCGTGTAGCCGGACGTGTTCCGAATGTCGAACGGATAGCCGTTTGCCACAAGCGAAGTTATCACCGAATCATTGGCGTGCGCCTGCACCGCGATGTGCACAGGCGTGTTTCCATCCGAATCCGTCAACATCTTGTCCTTGCCCAAAACCGCGTACATCAAACTCTTTTCCTTCGGAAAAGTGAGCGTGAACGGAGTCGTCCCGTTTTTGTCGCGGGTGAGCGGATTCGCCCCTGCCTTGCGAAGCTCGTCGATTATTTTCTTTTCGCCCAAAATGGCGGCATCGTGATATGGCGTCCTTCCGTTCATATCCTGAATCTGCGGATTCGCATTCGAAGAAAGCAGAAGTTTCACCATCTCATAATTGTTCGCCCTCACCGCTCCGCTCAATGCTGTGCGTCCGGAAGTGTCGAAACTGTTCGGATTCGCTCCGCGCGCGATAAGGAGGCTTGCCATCGAAATGCTGCCTTCGACAGCGGCTTCGTCGAGCGGCGTTTTTCCGGCGATGTTCTGAGCGTTTACGTCAATGCCCAAATTCACGAGCTGCTCCGCTGCGGAAAGCGCGTCCCATCTTACCGCCACATGGAGCGCGGAACTTCCCAAGTTGTCGCGTTCCTGAATGTTCGCGTCGTTTTTCGCCAGCGTCAAGATTGTGCTCTGATTGTCGGACTTCGCCGCGCTGAAAACAGGAGTTTCGCCATTGCCATTTTTGGCGTTGACATCGCATCCCTTTTGAATCAGAAGCTCGAGAGTTTCTTCGGGAAGCCTCCATTCCGCCGCGTAATGCAGGACTGTGTTTCCGCTTCCGTCCACCAAAGAAATTGTCTCGGAATTCAAAATCCATTGTTCGCTGCCGTTTTTGCTTTCGAGCGCAAGACGCAGCGGCGAAACGTTTTTTGTGTTCGCAGAAAAAATGTCCGCACCCAAGGAAAGAAGGAGCTCGCCCGCATTGCGATTGTTCTTTTTCACCGCGATGAAAAGCGCGCTCTCGCCGTCCCTGTTGCGGGCGTTTATGTTCGAATCGAGATTCGCTATGTATTCGATCTTTGAAAAATCCGTATTTCGCTTCAAGGCGATAATGAGCGGCGTGTTGCCTTCCGAATCCGTCGAAGAGACGTTCTTTTTGACAATCAAAGATTTGTACATATCGTCGTTGCGGCTCAAGACGCTAATAAGCGGAGTCATTTTTTTCGCGTCCTCCGCATGGATGTCCGCGCCGTTCATAGTGTAGAAGCGCACTTGCTGCACGTCGTTGTGCTCAATCGAAGTCGCTATCGGAGTGAGACCGCGCTTGTTCCTGACATTTACGTCCGCGCCAGCCTTTATCAATATTTCAAGTATTTGCGTGCGCATCGCAGTCATCGAGGCTATGTGCAAAATCGTGTCGCCGTACATATCTTTTTGATTTACGTTCGCGCCATGTGAAAGCAAAAGCTCGTAGGTTTCCGCCTGCTTTTCGGGCGAAATCAAAACCAAAAGAGGCGTTTTTCCCAAACTGTCCTTGCAGTTCACGTCCGCGCCTTTTGAAAGCAACTGGCGAGCGATTTCAATGTTTCCGTATCGCACCGCCTCATGCAAAGGCGTCGTGCCCGAAATGTCCTGCGTCTTTATGTCCGCGCCTTTGTTCAAAAGATACTGAGCGATTCCAGTGTGTCCGTAAATCGCGGCAAGATGAAGCGGAGTTTGTCCGTCGTCCATTCTCATTGAAAGATTTCTTTGGATTACGGCATCTTCAAAATATCTCGCGTCGCACTCGACTTCTTCCGCCCCTGCAAGAAGAAGGTCCGCCGCGATTTCCGCACAGATCGCCGTGTCGGGATTTTTCAGAGCAAGCGCGAGCGGAGTTTCCTGCGCCGAATTCTTTTTGTCGATGTCAAGCCGTTTGTTTATGCAATACAAGAGCGCCCTTTGATTGCGAGTGAGGACAAAGTAATGCACGATTCCGTTTCCATTGTTCATGTCGCGCAAAAGTGCAGTCTTCTCGTTTATCATTATGTCGTAATATACATTGCTTTTCGTAATGGCGATTTCAAGCGCGCTTTTTCCTTTTGCGTTCAATGCGAAAATATCCGCGCCCAAAGACGTGAGGGCGCGCGAGGATTCATAAGCGTCGTTCGCTATTGCGACATGCAACGGAGTGTCGCCGTATTTGTTTTTCAATTCCGTGTCCGCGCCCTTCACTATCAGGAAAGTCACCAAATCGGATTCGTTGAGTTTCGCGGCCACGTGCAGCGCGGTATTGCCGTCTTCATCGACATTGTTTATTTCGGCTTGGTTCGTAAACAAGCTTTTCGCCTTTTCGATTTCGCCAGCCACAATAAGCTCTTGCACCGTCTTGGACTTTTTCGTAGATTCACATCCGCCCAAAACAAATGCGAGCGTGAAAAAAGAAAACGCCGCCAGAATGATAAAAAAATTATTTTTCATTGTGCATACCCCGCGAAAAATTTTTGTTCCACATTTAATTTTCGGAAAAAAACTCGCGGAGTTTAGAATTTAGTTTTTGCTTTTCCGCCTATTTATCGTGCCGAGCATTTGGTGCGCGGAATAATTGTACGGATAGACTTCAAGCGCCTTGTTGTACCATTCGATTGCCTGATTCCATTTTTTCTGCTTGAAATAACTGTAGCCGATTGCAGCGCAAATCAAAAGCGTATCTTGATCCTCAACGCGAACATACTTGTCCTTTAAAATCGAAATCATCTTTTTCCGCCCGGAACGGACTTTTCCAATCGGCCAAGGCGCGTAGACATCCTGCGCCACCACCAAGAATTGCGCGGTGCCGTTCGAATAGTCCGCGCTCACGGCTTTTTTCGCATACGAGCGAACTTTGAGTGCGTTGCCCAAAATGTAAGTCCAGTTTTTCGCCGTGCAGTTCGCGGAAATCGAATGCGAGATAATCGAATACGCATCGCTTCCTTTTTTTATTTCAAGCGCGGCGTGTCCGTATTCTATCGCCTTGTCGAAAGCCGCGCCAGCCACCTCCGCAGCAGAATCGCCTGTCTTGCTTTCCACATTTTTCAAGTCCTCGAAAAGCGACAAATCAAAACTTTCTATGCATGCGACTCCGTAATAATATTCCGCGCGCGCAAGGTGAACAAGCCGCGCATATTCGTCCTGAAATTTTTCGGCGGACGCAATCGCATCTTCGTGAAGTTTTCGACGTTGCGCCACAGAAGAAATTCCGTGGTTGTAATACAAATCCATGAACGTGATTTCTTCCGCCGTGTAAGGAACGTCGCGCTCGAAAGTAGAAGGCAGCATTTTTTGCGCCTTTCCAAAAAGCTTTGCGTCGTTCTCGTCGTCCGCGGCCATGAGCTCGTTCATCGATTCACCAGCCAAATCCGCTTCGGAAAGAAGCCGCTTTTTTAGTTCTTCCTCGGTTTCAGGAAAAACTGCCGCCGCAAAAAACAAGATTGTCGCCGCCAAAAAAAATCGTTTTTGAAAAATAACACTTGTCATACAACGCCTTGTCAAAAAACAGTTTGACTTATTTTGAATTTTCGACTAATATATAGCAAACTCAAATTTTTTTCAAGTGTTTTCAGACGAGGAAAAATGCAGATAAAACTTGATTCGTTGAAAAAATCTTACGACTCCCCCCTTGGGCAAAAAGTTTGCGCCGTGCAAGAAATCAGTTTGGAAATTCCTTCAAACACGATTTACGGAATCATCGGAAAAAGCGGCGCGGGAAAATCCACGCTGGTTCGCCTGATAAGCTTGCTTGAGCGTCCAGACGAAGGAAGCGTTTTTTACGACAGCCGCCGCGTTGACAATCTTTCCAAGCAAGACTTGATTGAACAGCATCGCCGCACGGGAATGATTTTCCAAAATTTCAATTTGTTCAGTTCGAGGACGGCCGCGCAAAACATCGCGTATCCGCTTGAAATTTGCAAGACTGAAAAGACGAAAATCAAAGCTCGCGTCGAAGAACTGCTCGAACTTGTCGGGCTTGCAGGACGAGGCGACGCGAGAATCAGCACGTTGAGCGGCGGACAAAAACAGCGCGTTGCGATTGCGCGCGCGCTCGCAAATTATCCCGACATTCTTTTTTGCGACGAAGCAACAAGCGCGCTTGATCCGCAAACCACTCGTTCGATTTTGGATTTGATTCGCGACATTCAGAAAAAAATGAATTTGACCGTGGTAATGATAACGCATCAAATGGAAGTCGTCCGCGACGTTTGCTCGCTCGTGAGCGTGCTCGACGAAGGCCGCGTCGTGGAAGAAGGAAGCGTCGAAGAAATTTTCACGCGCCCGAAAGCTGCCATCACGAAAGAATTCATGTCGAACATTCGCGCCGAAAATTTCGTGCGGTGGTCGCACAAAAGCGGCAGCTACATTTTACGCTTTTCGGGAAATGCGCCAGACGAGCCTTTGATAAATTCGCTGATAAAAAAATTCGACATTGAAGTGAACATTTTCGGCGGCGGCATTCAAAAAATTCAGGATGCGAAAGTCGGCGTGCTCAATGCGGACATAAGCGGCAACGATTTGGAAAATGCGATTGCGTTTTTAAAAGACAATGGAGTCGCAGTGGAAAAAAGCGGCGTTTAAAACGCGCGGCGAATTTTTGAATAAGCCCTCGCCAGTTTTCAAAAAAAAGGAGAAATTATGCAAATATTTTTACTTGTCGGAAAGGCAACGCTTCAAACTTTGGAAATGGTTTTTCTTTCCACAATTTTTTCGGGCATTTTGGGATTTCCGCTCGGCGTGCTTTTGTGCATGACGAATCCCACGGGCATCACTCCGCGTCCCGTGCTCAATCAGATTGCGAGTAGAATCGTCAACGTGTTGCGCTCGTTTCCATTTATAATTTTGATGATTTTGCTTTTTCCGCTTTCGCGCCTGATTTTGGGAACGAGCATCGGCACGACAGCGACAATCGTTCCGCTTTCGATTGCGGCCGCTCCGTTCGTCGCGCGAATTATCGAGACTGCGCTCAACGAAGTGAGTCCCGAAGTGGTGCAAGCCGCGCGCGCGATGGGAAGCACGAACTCGCAAATTATTTGGAAAGTTCTTGTGCCCGAGGCGATGCCTTCGATTGTATCGGGCATCACGCTTACGATAATAAATTTGATTGGATATTCGGCGATGGCGGGAGCGATTGGCGGAGGCGGCTTGGGCGACTTGGCGATTCGCTACGGCTACCAACGTTTTCGCACGGACGTTATGTTTTGGTCGGTGATCGTGATTTTGATTTTGGTGGAATTGATTCAATTTATCGGAACGCGAATCGTAAACAAAATGCTGAAAAATCGCTAGCGACAATTTTTATTGCGAGCAAAGTTGGCCGCGAGTTTCGCTTGCGAAACTCGCAAGCAAGGCTTTTGCTTGCGTCGCATTTTCATCAGATTTTAAAATTCCTAAAAACGCACATTCTGACAATTCCTTTCAAAGCGCGACATTCGCGTCGAAAAAATCTGTAAAAAAAATTTATGAAGTGCTTGACAAAATTTGAATTATTTGTTAATAATATTGCATATATTTCCACTAGGAAATATAGGAATTATTTTTCATAAAAGGAGTTTAATATGAAAAAAATCATTTTGCTTGCAGCCGCGATTCTTGCCGCTGCTTCGGTTTTTGCCGCGCCAAAGAAAAAGGCAAAAAAAGATTTGAACGCGCCCATCGTAATTGGCGCGACACCTGTTCCGCATGTCCAGTTGCTCGAGCTTGTCAAAGACGACCTTGCAAAGCAGGGGGTAAAATTGGACATCCGCGAAATGACCGACTATGTGATTTTGAACGACGCTTTGGAGCAAGGCGAGCTCGACGCGAACTTCGACCAGCACATTCCTTACCTTGAATCCACGAACGCGGACAAAGGCTATCATTTGGTAAACGCCGGCGGAATCCACATCGAACCGTTCGCGCTTTATTCGAAGAAGTACGCTTCGCTTGAAGCGATTCCAGAAAAAGCGAAAATCGCGATTCCGAACGACCCGACCAACGGCGGCCGCGCGCTCTTGCTATTGCAGTCGGCTGGCTTGATCAAGCTCGATCCGAAAGCGGGAATCACTGCCACTCCGCTCGACGTGAAGAGCAATCCGAAAAAATTCCAATTCATCGAAACTGACGCGGCTTCACTTCCGCGCGTTTTGAACGACGTGGACGCGGCGGCAATCAACGGAAACTATGCTTTGCCGGCAGGCTTGAGCGCGAAAAAAGACGGCCTCTTTGTAGAAGGCGCGGATTCGCCTTACGTAAATGTCATCGCAGTGAAAAAAGGCAACGAAAATGACGCGCGCATCATGGCGTTGGTGAAAGCGTTGCAAAGCCAAAAAGTCCGCGACTGGATTTCTACGACTTACCCGAACGGCGAAGTCGTGGCGGCGTTCTAAAAATTTCAGCGAACAAATCTTTCATCGCAGGGTTTTGCCTTGCGATGAAATTCTTTTTCAACACGCATTTCAAAAAAAAGAATTTCTTTCTTGAAAAAATCCGCCTTGTACAAAACGCGAAAATCTGCTACAATAATATCAATTTGAATTCGGAGAAAAAATATGTACTTGACTTGCCTCGATTTGGAAGGCGTTCTCGTTCCTGAAATTTGGATTGCGTTCTCAAAAGCGACCGGCATTCCCGAACTTTCGCGCACGACCCGCGACGAGCCGGACTACGACAAACTCATGGCGTTCCGCCTGAAAATTTTGGAAGAACGGAATCTCGGCTTGAAGGAAATCCAAGACGTGATACAGACAATCGACGTGCTTCCGGGCGCGAAGGAATTTTTGGACGAACTGCGCTCGATTTGCCAGACGATAATTTTGAGCGACACGTTCAGCCAATTCGCAGCTCCTCTTATGAAAAAATTGGGGCAGCCGACGATTTTTTGCAATGAACTCGTAGTCGCGCCAAACGGAAAAATTTCAGGCTACAAAATGCGTTGCGAGCAATCAAAACTTTCCACGGTAAAAGCATTGCAAAGCGTGGGCTTCGAAACAATCGCGGTCGGCGATTCGTTCAACGACCTCGCAATGATTCGCGCGAGCAAAGCGGGATTTTTGTTCCGTTCCACCGAGCAAATCATAAAAGACAATCCTTCGCTGAAAGCGTTCACTGAATACGGCGAACTTTTGGACGCGATAAAAAAAGAAATTTTTTGACGCGGGCAGAAAACGAAAACTAGCGGCAAAAAAAACGCCGCCAGTAATTTGTAAAATTTCATCAACATACCTCGACGCAAGCGTCGGGGCACGAAACCTTCCGCACGAATCAACGCGCATTTTTTGCTCGCGAAATTTTCGCGAACAATTTTCCACGCCCTTGCTCTTTTTGTAAATTCGTGATAACATGTCTTCCATGAAAATCGAAACGAAATGCGTTCAGGCGGGCTACACGCCAAAAAACGGCGAGCCGCGCGAAATTCCGATTGTGCAATCCACCACGTTCAAATATGACACGAGCGAAGACATGGGGCAGCTCTTTGACTTGGAGGCGAGCGGCTATTTTTATTCGCGCCTGCAAAATCCCACGTGCGATTTTGTCGCCGCCAAGATTGCCGCGCTCGAGGGCGGCTCTGCCGCAATGCTCACTTCGAGCGGGCAGGCCGCGAATTTTTTTGCGATGTTCAATATATGCGAAAACGGCGGACACATCGTGGCTTCGTCCTCGATTTACGGCGGCACGTTCAACTTGATTTCCGTTACGATGGCAAAAATGGGAATCCAAGTCACGTTCGTTTCTCCCGACGCTTCGGAGGCGGAACTGAACGCGGCGTTCCGCGAGAACACGAAACTGGTTTTCGGCGAGACGATCGCAAATCCCGCGCTCACGGTTTTGGACATTGAAAAATTCGCAAAGGTCGCACACGCCCACGGAGTGCCGCTCGTCGTTGACAACACGTTCCCCACTCCGGTGCATTGTTGCCCGATCGAATGGGGCGCGGACATCGTGACGCATTCCACCACAAAATACATGGACGGACACGGCGCGTGCGTTGGCGGCGCGATTGTCGATTCCGGCAATTTCGACTGGATGGCGCACAAGGAAAAATTTCCCGGACTTTGCACGCCCGACGAATCCTACCACGGAATCACGTATGCCGAAAAATTCGGAAAGGCCGGCGCGTTCATCACCAAATGCACCGCGCAGCTCATGCGCGATTTCGGATGCACCCAGTCTCCGCAAAGCGCGTTCATTTTGAACTTGGGATTGGAATCGCTCCACGTCCGCATGGCGCGCCATGTGGAAAACGCCCAAGCGGTGGCGGAATTTTTGGCCTCGCATCCGAAAGTCGAATCGGTGAATTATTCGCACTTGCGCGGAAACAAGTATTTTGCGCTCGCCCAAAAATATCTGCCGAACGGCGGCTGCGGCGTGGTTTCGTTTGAGCTGAAAGGCGGACGCGATGCCGCGCAAAAATTCATGAAGTCGCTGAAATTGGCGGCGATTGAAACTCATGTCGCGGACGCGCGGAGCTGCTGCCTCAATCCCGCGACGAGCACGCACCGGCAGATGACCGACGAACAGCTCGCGGCGGCAGGAATCCCCGCAGGCTTGGTGAGATTTTCGTGCGGGCTTGAAAACAAGGAAGATTTGATTGCGGACTTGAAGCAGGCGTTGGACAATGCGTGATGCGTAATTCCGCAAGATTCCCCGGTGCGTTTCGACGTGCCGAATGAAATTGCGTTTTTTTGCAAAAAGTGCTTGACACAATTTGCGGTTTTGTGATAGAATTATTTTACACTTTCAAAAGTGTTGCTCCCTTAGCTCAGTCGGTAGAGCAACGGACTGTTAATCCGTGTGTCGCTGGTTCAAGCCCAGCAGGGGGCGTTTCGTTTTACAATAAGCAATGTCGATAAATGAAGTTCGTCCTTTGAGGCGGACTTTTTTTAAAACCGAGATTTCTAAAAATTCCGATTGTTTTTTGAATTCACGATTTAAATATCCAAAATCCGCCCTTGTTTCGGGCGGATTTCAAATTTGCATTTCCTTGCAAAAAATTCTAGTCGTCGTTTTGCAGCGCGTCGTAGCCTTCTTCGCCGGTGCGCACTTTTATCACGTTTTCCACAGGGTAGACGAAAATTTTTCCGTCGCCGATGTGTCCTGTGTAAAGCGCCTTTTTCGCCGCGTCAATCACTTCACGCACGGGAACTTTCGCCACGACAACTTCGACTTTGATTTTCGGCAAAACCTGAATGTCGAGCGGAACGCCACGATAATATTCGGACGCGCCCATTTGCATTCCGCAGCCCATCACGTTTGCGACTGTCATTCCGGTAACGCCGATTTTGTTCATCGCAGTTTTCAAATCGTTGAATTTGTTCTGCCGCGTGACAATCACGATCTTCGTGAATTTCGCATTGGCATGTTCGCCCGTCGTGATTTTCGTGACAGGAACAGCCTGCGAAATTTCTTGAGTGACAGTTCCTTCGATTTCGCCGAATTCGGAATGAAGAATCGTGTTGAAATCGCCGTAGCCCGAAGAAAGTCCGTGCTCGGTTTTGTCGAGGCCGAGAATCTCTTCTTCCGCGCTCACTCGAAGCCCGATGATTTTTTTGATCACCAAAAATGTAATCGTAGTCATCACGGCGGTCCAAGCAATCGTGGAGAACATTCCCACAAATTGGATTCCAAGCAATTTCGCGCCGCCGCCATAGAACAAGCCTTTTTGCGCCAAGGCGAATTCAGGAGCGGAATCCGTGGCGAAAAGTCCGACTGCGATCGTTCCCCAAATTCCGTTCATCATGTGGACGGCGACAGCTCCTACAGGATCGTCAACGTGAAGCTTGTTGTCCACAAACCAAACTCCGAACACGACGAGCAATCCCGCAACGACACCGATGATCGCAGATCCCGCGCAGTCGGTCACATCGCAAGAAGCCGTGATCGCGACAAGCCCCGCAAGCGAAGCGTTGAGGCACATCGTCACATCGGGCTTTTTGTATTTGACCCAAGTGAAAATCATGCAAGTGACAGTCGCCAAGGCAGGCGCAATTGTCGTCGTCAAAAAAATCGAGCCGAGCTGTGAAACGCTTGTCGCGGCAGCACCGTTGAATCCGTACCAGCCCAGCCACAAGATGAAAACACCGAGCGCGCCAAGCGGCAAGTTGTGTCCGGGAAAAGCATGGACCTTGATAGAGCCATCGGGATTCTTCGTGTACTTTCCGATGCGCGGTCCCAAACACGCCGCTCCAATCAAAGCCGCGATTCCGCCAACCATGTGAATGCAGTTCGAGCCTGCGAAATCGTGGAAGCCCATTTCGGAAAGCCATCCACCTCCCCAAGTCCAGTGCGCTTCGATCGGATAAATCACGGCGGAAATCACTGCGGAATAAATGCAGTACGAAAGAAATTTCGTGCGCTCCGCCATCGCCCCGGAAACGATCGTCGCGGTCGTGGCGCAGAAAACCAAGTTGAACACGAATCCGCTGAAATCAAAATTCGCATAGTCGGTGAACAAGTCGAAGCCGGGCTTTCCGATTATGCCGAGCAAATCCTCGCCCAGCAAAAGTCCGAATCCCACAAGGCAGAACATCACCGTGCCAATGCAAAAATCCATCAGGTTTTTCATGATGATGTTGCCGGTATTTTTCGCGCGAGTGAATCCAGTCTCCACCATCGCAAATCCGGCTTGCATCCAGAAAACCAATGCGGCGCCGATCAAAAACCAAACGCCGAAAACCATTGAACTTACTTCTTCTATCATAGAAGCCTCCGTTTTTATAATTTTCCCTTTCGAGAATTTCCAAAACAAAAAAGGCGCGACTCTTCGGACAGAAAGATTCCGCCAAAAGAACCGCGCCTCGTTGCGCAAAATAAATTTTATGCTTTACTTAAACTCGGAACAACAAATCTTCATAGCAAGGATACGGCTTGTATTCCTCGCCGAGAAGCGGCTCGATTTCGTCGGCCACCGCGCGCGCCTGCGCCATCGCAGGAACAACGCTTTCGACGTAAGAGCGCGCCACCACCATCGCATCGTCCGAATCCTTCGCGGCGATGTGCGCCTTGCAAAGCACTTCCGCCTTTTCTTCGAGCGAAGCCGCAAGCCCGTCCAGCTTCAAAGCCAGCTTGCTTTGCGCGCTTCCCGCGCCGCCCATCGCCTTTATCGCGGAAGCGGTTTTGGTAAGCTCGTGGATGTACTTGAACGCCGCCGGCAAAATATCCTTGTTGATCATTTCGAGCATCGTCTCGACTTCGATGTTGAGCACCTGGCAATATTTTTCAAGCTTGATTTCATAGTGCTCGCGCATTTCGTCTTCGGTGTAAACGCCCATCTCGGTGTAAAGCTTTATGTTCTTCGCGTCGAGATAATGCGTCATCGCGTCGGGCAAAGTGCGAAGGTTGAGCAAACCGCGCCTTTCCGCCTCGGAAACCCAACTTGAATCGTAGCCGTTTCCGTTGAAAATGATTCGCCAGTGCGCCGTGATTTCGCGCTTTATCAAAGCGGCGACATCGCTTTCAAAATTCTTCGACTTCTCAAGCTCGTCCGCAAAACCCTTGAGCGTGTTCGCGACAATCGCGTCGAGCGCGGTGTTCGGGCCAGCGATCGAAAGGCTCGATCCAACTGAACGGAATTCGAATTTGTTTCCGGTGAAAGCGAACGGCGAAGTCCTGTTGCGGTCTGTGGAATCCTTCGGAATCGCGGGAAGCACGTCAACGCCGATTTTCATGTTCTGCTTCGCCGCGCTCTTGAGCGGAGTTCCGTCCTTGATCGCCTGCAAAACGTCGAGCAGCTCGTCGCCCACATACATCGAAATAATCGCGGGCGGCGCTTCGTTCGCGCCAAGTCGATGATCATTGCCCGCGCTCGCGATGCTTATGCGGAGCAAATCCTGATTCTCGTCAACCGCCTTGATCAACGCGGCGAGGAACAAAAGGAACTGCAAATTCTTTCCGGGAGTGTCGCCCGGCTCAAGAAGGTTTTCGCCCTCGTTCGTGCTCATCGACCAGTTGTTGTGCTTGCCGCTTCCGTTCAATCCCGCGAAAGGCTTTTCGTGAAGCAGGCAGACAAGCCCATGACGGCGCGCGACTTTTTTCATAACTTCCATCGTAAGCTGGTTTTGGTCGGTCGCCAAATTCGTCGTGCTGAAAATCGGAGCCATCTCATGCTGCGCGGGCGCGACTTCGTTGTGCTCGGTCTTCGCGAGGATTCCATATTTCCAAAGCGTCTCGTTCAAATCTTCCATATATTCGACAATCTTCGGATTGAGCGCGGCGAAATATTGGTCGTCCATTTCCTGGCCTTTGGAAGGCTTCGCGCCAAAAAGCGTGCGCCCAGCCATACGCAAATCCTTGCGCTGATTGTAGAGCTTTTCGCTCACGATGAAATATTCCTGCTCCGAGCCGACAGTGGTCGCCACATGAGTCGCGCTCGTGTTTCCGAAAAGCCGCAAGATTCGCAAAGCCTGAACGTTGAGGGCTTCCATCGAACGCAAGAGCGGCGCTTTTTTGTCCAACGCCTCGCCGTTGTAAGAACAGAACGCCGTGGGAATGCAAAGCGTATGCTCCTTTACGAACGGATACGAAGTGGGATCCCAAACCGTGTAGCCGCGCGCCTCGAAAGTCGCCCGTCCGCCTCCCGAAGGAAATGACGAAGCGTCAGGCTCGCCGCGAACAAGCTCCTTTCCGCTGAACGACATTATCACAGTGCCGTCGTCCTGCGGCGTGATGAAACTGTCGTGCTTTTCCGCCGTGATTCCTGTGAGCGGCTGAAACCAATGCGTGAAGTGGGTCGCGCCGTGCTCGATCGCCCATTCCTTCATCGCGTGCGCCACCTGATTCGCAACGTTCAAATCAAGAGGCTCGCCGTTGTCAATCGTCTTTTTGAGCGCCCTGAAAGTTTCCTTCGGAAGCCTTTCCTTCATCGTCTTTTGATTGAAAACCATCGAACCAAAAAGCTCGGGAACATTTGTTGTAGCCATAACTTCTCCTATAAAAAGTCGGGAGCGATTTTTCAAAATCGCGACTGGCTTTTTAGCGTGCGCGCAAGCGACTTGTCGCGACGCGCACAATTAAAATATGCAAGTTCGGGCGAACGCTCGAACTTGTCAAGCAAAAAGTGACGCGCGATTTCAGCGGCACTTTTTGCTTATCTCCTAAATAAAAGTCGGGAGCGATTTTTCAAAATCGCAAATTTTTTTAACGCGCATCAAGCAAGTTGCCGCGACACGCGCACAAAACAAAAAGGCGATGTGGACAATTCTCTTGAAAAAGAAAACTGTTCACATCGCCTTTGAAGTGATGAGATAGTTATATATTTTTTCGAAAAAATTGTCAAGTGGGAAAACGAAAAAATGTGGAAAATATTTTTGACAAAATGCCATAGTTTTTCGCAATATTTTTCATTTCCAAAGTCCACTCAATTCCAACTGCGCGCAACAAACAAGACTATTCGCCGCCCTTCGCCTTCGCGCTGCGGTTTTTCGTCGTCTGGTTTTGGCGGTCGATTATCACATTCAGTTCCGCGACGAACTTCGCGAACGCCGCCTCGCCCTGCACCACCGCCAAAGCCTCCACCATAGCCACTACGGAAGAATACGCCTTGTCAGCCTCCGCGCGGGCGGCCTTCACCTCGCCGAGCACCTTCGCCGCAGCGTCGCTCACGTTCGCCTTTGCAAGCGACTTGTATGCGTTCTGCTTCGCCTTCAAGTCCGCAAGCCACTTGCCGAAGCCCGCCGCTTCCGTCACCTCGTTTCCCAACGCTTCGATGCTTTCAATCAGATTGTCAATGACGCTGGTCTCCTCCGCAAGCGAAAGGTTCACGGGATTCTTGTATTTATCAAACAGCGTCGCCACCTTGCCAGCCGCCGCGCGTTCCGCAGCGTCGGGAGAATATCCCGCCACAGCCTTTATATACGCATTGCATCCGCGCCAGGAAGTGTCCCTTTCAGCGTCCGCCTCGCGCGCCTCCAACGCCGCGCTTTTTTCCGAACTGATGTCAATCGCGGCCTTCAGCTTTTCAAAAGCCGAAGTGTACGCGGCGCAAAGCGGCTTCAAGGCTTCGGACTCCACGTTCGCCGCCAAATGTGAAACTCCCAGATGAAACGTGTAGGCTTCGTCGTTCCTGAGACGAGACAAATTGATCGAATTGATTTTCATTTTCATCCTCCTGAAAAGTCCGCGAAAAGTCAATTTCGCGAGTGAGTTTTTTTAGACGCGCCCGCAACGAAGCGAAGGCGCACGACAGACGAATTCCGCGTCCAGTCCTTCGGGCGGAGCGCAGATTTTTCAAGCCGGCAGAGTTCGCACAAAGGACAATGCCGCGAATTTCGCAAAGCAAGATGTGTGAAAGCCTTCGACAGCGGCAAATTCCCGAATTCGGTAGCTTCGCACTGCGGACAAGGCTCGAAATTCCAAAATTTGGTCGTCTCGCAGCGTGAACAAGGCTCAAAATTCCAGAATTTGCTCGTTTCGCACTGCGGACAACACGCCAAATTTACAAATTTGGCAGTTTTGCACCGCAAGCATTGCCCAAAATTTCATAATTCAGCACTTTCGCACTGCGGACAAGGCTCGAAATTCCGAAATTTGGCAGTCTCGCACTGTGAACAATGTGCCAAATTTACAAATTTGGCAGTTTTGCACTTCGGACAACACGCCAAATTTACAAATTTGGCAGTCTCGCATCGCGAGCAATGCCCAAAATTTCAGAATTCGGTACTTTCGCACTTCGGACAATGTGCAAAATTCTCGAATTTGGTACTTTTGCACTGCAAACGAAGCGTCGCATTCACCGCGCTTTATCCTTGCGCCGACCGCACATAGGAAATTATAAGGCATAAACTGGAAGTAGTCAAACAACTTTTTTAGTTTTGGAGGAAAAAATGTCGAAATTAACATACCTCGACGCAAGCGTCAGGGTATGAACCTCTCCGCACGAATCATGCACGATTGCGAACACACATAATGTTAAACCAATCTCCTCAGTACGTCCTGTGCCTCGGCATTTCCCTGCGCGGCGGCTTTTTTGAACCACTCGACCGCCTGCCCGTAGTCCTTCGCCGTACCATTGCCATTATAATAGCACACGCCGACGTTGTATTGTGCATCGGCATCTCCTTGCTCTGCGGACTTCTTAAACCATGCGAACGCTTGTCGGTAGTCCTGCTCTGTGCCCAAGCCATAATAATAGAACGTACCGAGGTTGTATTGAGCAGTCGCATGCCCCTGTTCTGCGGACTTCGTGTACCATACGAGTGCCTGCGCATAGTCTTGCGCCGAACCCTTGCCATTCCCGTAGCAGTTGCCGAGGTTGTACTGAGCGTATACACTTCCCTGCTCCGCGGCTTTCTTGTACCACTCGAACGCCTGCGTGTGGTCTTGCCTCGTACCCCTGCCACTTTCGTAGCAGTTGCCGAGGTTGTTTTGCGCCATCACATTCCCTTGCTCCGCAGACTTCTTGTACCACTCGAACGCCTGCCCGTAGTTCGGCTCCGTGCCCCTGCCATTCGCATAACACACGCCGAGCGAATATTGCGCCTGCGCATTTCCCTGCTCCGCAGACTT
>CAMWWZ010000028.1 GCA_947178095.1 uncultured Treponema sp. | reverse complement strand
TTCGCGAAATGCGACTTGACACAAAGCCGCCCGAATGTTATAATTTTTCATCAATTTTTTTAAGGAGTTATGCAAAAAAGCCGCCTGAAATAGCGTCAACTTTTTTGCATGACAAGTTTCCGTTGGAAACTTGCATATTTGATCGTGCGTTTTCATTTCATTGCAAACGCACATAAAAAAACTTTCGCGAAATTGATATTTCGCTCAAGTCTTTTCTTTAAGGAGGAACTTATGAAAAAGTTCACAAAAGTTTTTGATGGGGGGGGGTGTTAGCACTCTCCGCAATTCTAGCCATTTCTCTGACGTTCGCATCGTGCGCTAATCCAAGCGACAGTAATTCCAACAACAGCGGCGGCAATAACACAAGCCTCGGCGGTAATTCAAACAACAATAATAATAATTCTAACAACGACAACAACAATAGTAATTCCAACAGCAATGGTAATAACGAAAATAATAACAACGGCGATAATAGCAATAATGACAATTCCAGTTCTACTCTGCCTGAAAATGTGGGAAAAAATCCGATCAGGGGAACGGTCAAACTTATGCTTGAAGATGACGACCGTACTTATTTAGAGTTGAAGGTCGATGGCACGGCACGCTACTTCAAAATCTATAATGACGAAGAAGAAACAGAAGCGCAATTCTCGTACACTTATAATGCAAATGAAAAAACAATCAGCATGAAAGTGGAAAAATACGCTTATTGGGGAACCGTTGATATTGATAGTGAAGCAGAAGGTCAATTGCTAACTTACGATGAGTGTCTTTCCAAACTCAATAAAGATCTTACTAGAGCAAAAGTGAGACAATCGTTGAAAGAAAAGTACGAAAGATACAAAGATGATGAACGGTTTGAAGAAAGCTTTCCAGATTGCAATTCGTATGAAGAGTTTGAAGCGGAAGTTCTGGAGAAGGGTGGATTCGATACTTTTGCTGATTATGTGCAATATGTCAAGCAAGATTCTGAGGACATCTATAAAGCCATGTTCAACGCGCAGACAACTTTTTCTTACGAAATTGAAGACGGAGAAATTACACTAACTGAAAAATTTACTGGCGTAAAAAACATGTTTATAAAGTCTGGTTGTGGCTTTTATAGTAGCAACTCAATTTCCGGTTGCATATACAACTACCGTGCATATTATTATGAAAATGATGTGGAATACACCGGAATTCCAAACACAGACAAAAAAACGATTAGTTTTAGATCCGAGGGAGTACTGAAATTCAACGCAACTTTCACCGAGAATCTCGCTAAAGAAACTGTAACGATAAACTGCGAAGACAAAAAATACGTCTGCGAGTTCGAAGGACAAAAATTCATCCAAGAATAATAGCGGCGAAGCGCGGCGCACGAAACGCGCCGCGCTTCAAATTACATTCCCTGAATTCCGCTTGCCGCCAAAAGTTTTTTCGTGTATTCGTGCTTTGGATTTTGCAAAATGTTTTCGGCGCGACCTTCTTCTACAATGCGTCCGTCTTTCATCACGCCGATGACGTCTGCCATGCAAGAAACCGCGTCGAGATTGTGCGAAATAAAAAGATATGTTATGCCGAGCGATTTTTGAAAATCCTTCAGCAGATTTAAAATTTGCGCTTGCACCAAAACATCCAACGCCGAAACGCATTCGTCGCAGACAAGAAATTTCGGGCGCAAAATCATCGCCGCGCAAATCGCCACGCGCTGCCTTTGTCCGCCCGAAAGTTCCCATGAATGGCGTTCCATCAAACTTGAGTCAAGACCTGTGAGCGTGCGCATTTCGTTCACGATTCTTTGCCGCGCGTTTTTGTCGCTGCCGATTTTGTGGATCGCAAGCGGCTCTTCGATTATGTCCTTTACGCGCATCGCGGGATTGAGCGATTCATAAGGATTTTGAAAAATGATTTGCGCGGATTTGCGAAACTCTTTTTTTTCCTGCTGCGAAAATTGCGAAACATTTTTTTCGTTAAAAAAAACTTCGCCGCTGTCCGCAGGCAGAAGGTCGAGCAAAATATTTGCGAGCGTGGATTTTCCGCTGCCCGATTCGCCTACGAGCGCGTAGGTCGTTCCCGGAAAAATTTTGAGCGAAACATTTTTGAGCGCGCGAACGCTTTTTTTCTCGCCGGAAAAAAATCGCGACGAAGAAAATTCCTTGCAAATGTTTTTCGCTTCTATGAGCGGAATATTTTTTTTCGAGGATCTTGAATCTGTTTCAAAACAATTTTTGCTTTCCAAATATTTTCCTCTAATGATTTTTATCATACGCGAAATTGCATTCCACAAAATGTTCCCCGAAAAAATTCGGCTTCGGATTTTGCTTTGCGCATTCAGCCTTTGCGTTCGGACATCTGCTGAAAAAATTGCATTGATTTTTTTTGCGTTCAGCGGGGGAGGGGACAGATCCCGGAACAGTAAAAAGTTTTTCGCCTTTCTTCGCCGAATTCGGAATCGCGCGCAAAAGTGCCTCGGTGTAAGGGTGCAAGGGATTTTGCAAAACTTCTTCGGTCGAGCCGCTTTCTATGATGCGCCCGGCATACATCACGTAGACGCGCGCGCAAATTTTTTTTACGATTGAAAAATCGTGCGTGATTAAAAGCAGCGAAGTTTTCAATTCTTTGTTGAGATTTAAAATCGTTTGCAAAATCTCTTTTTGGAGCGTTGCGTCCAGTGCGCTTGTCGGCTCGTCGGCGATCAAAAGCCTTGGAGAATTTATCAGGGCTGCCGCAATCAAAACGCGCTGTTTTTGCCCGCCCGAAAGTTCATGCGGAAAACTTTTGTAGATTCGCTCGATGTCGCAAAGCCCTGTTTTTGCCATGATTTTTTTTGCTTGATCGCATGCGGCCTTTTTCGGCATCCCGTGCACAATCGCGCTTTCTTCGATTTGCCTTCCGCAAGTGCAAAGCGGATCGAGCGCGGCCGAAGGATCTTGGAAAATCATCGAAATATTTTTTCCGGAAATTTCGCGCCGCGATTTTTCGTCCAATTCCAAAATATTTTTTGCGAAGGAATTTTCGCTTTTTGAATTTTGTTCGTTTTGAGAAAAAAGAATTTCGCCTTTGGAAATTCTTGCGTTTTGCGGAAGCACGTTCATAATCGCGCTTGCAGTCAAGGTTTTTCCGCAGCCGCTTTCTCCCACCAAAGCGATGAATTCGCCCGGGAAAATTTTTATGCAGACATCTTCTATTGCGCGGATTTTTTTTTCTGCAAATTCCACGCAGAGATTTTTCACTTCGAGAAGCGGCAGCGTCGCACCTTCCATTTTTTCCGTTGCATTCATTTTTGAAATCTCGCTCATTCTCCGCCCCTGTTCACTTGCGAAATTCCGTCGCCGAGCAAATTGAATCCCAAAGCCAAAATCACGAGCGCGATTGCCGGAACGAGAAGTCCTGCGATGTCGCTCAAAATGAAACGCTGCGCCTCGCTCAGCATTCTTCCGAACGACGCGAGCGGAGGCTGAACGCCGAGTCCCAAATAGCTCAAGCCTGATTCGCTTAAAACTGCGAGCGAAAAATTCAGCGTCGCGGTGACGGTGAGGTCGCCTGCGATGTTCGGCAAAATGTGGCGAAAAATTATTCGCGCATCGCTCGCGCCTCGCGCCTTGCTCGCCAAGACAAAAGTCGAGCTGCGATATTTAAAAAATCCCGAACGCGCGATCCTTGCAAAACGCGGCACGCCCATTATGCAAAGTGCCAAAATCGTGATTTGCAATCCGTTTCCGAAAATCGAAATCAGCATCAATGCCAAAAGAATTCCTGGAAATGAAAGTTGCACGTCAATAATTTTCGTGATGATTGAATCTACGATTCCGCCGAAATATCCGTCGAGCGCGCCGAAAAAAGTTCCGACGATCAAGCCGAAAATTGTCGCCGCACTTCCAACCAAAATCGAGACGCGGCTTGCGTACATTAGGCGGCTCAAAACGTCTCGTCCCAAATAGTCCGTGCCGAAAATGTGCGCCAAAGAAAATCCCAAAAATTTTTGGCTCACGTCAATTTCGTTTGGATCGTAAGGCATCGCGAAAAATCCGAAAATCATCAGCAAAAAAATTGTCGATGCCATCACGAATCCGCAGAGAAAATTTCTGTTGAAAAAATATTTTTTCAATTTCATTTTTTTCCTCGGCGAATTCTCGGGTCGGCAAGCGAATGCAAAAAGTCAACAAAAAAATTGCAGGCCACTGTGATGGACGCGAGATAAAGCGTGAGCGTTTGCAAGAGCGGAAAGTCGCGCGAAGAAATCGAAGTAGCGATGAGCCGCCCGATTCCCGGAATCGAAAAAACATTTTCGATTATAATCGAGCCGCCAAGAATGTCGGCAATCAAAAGTCCGAGCATTGTGAGCGCGGGCAAAAGCGCGTTTCGCAAAACGTGGTCGAAAATTATTTGAGTTTGATTCAAGCCTTTCGCGCGAAGTGTTTTGACATAATCTTTTTTTTGTTCGGCGTGAATCGAATTTTTCAAATAGCGGGAAAGAATCGCGCCGCTTCCAAACGAAAGCGAAAGCGCGGGCAAAAAAAGCGTGCGAAGGCAGGCGAGCGGATTTTGTTTCCACGGAACAAATCCCATCGAAGGAAACGCGCGGAGTTTTACGCAAAAAATTATTATCAAAAAAATCGCGGCGCAGAATGAAGGAGTCGCAATCCAAATTTGATTTAAAATCTGCGCGGCGAACGCGAACGGATTTTTTTCCTTGAGCGCGATGAAAATTCCGAAAGCGATTCCCCAAATCACGCTTAAAATCAAAGAAAAAATCGCGAGCGAAAAAGTCGCGGCAAAAGCGTCCGCCACAACTTTCGAGACGCTTTTTGAATATTTGTAGCTCGTCCCGAAATCGCCGCGAAAGATTTTTTTGAGCCATTCACCGTATCGGATGAATGGACTTTTGTCCAAGCCCAATTCGCTTTCCAAATTCGCGATTTGAATTTCGTCTGCGTCCGGACCCAAAATTGCCACGGCTGGATTTCCCGGCAAAATTTGAAACGCGAAAAATGTAACGAGTGTTACCAAAAAAAGTGTCAGGATAAATTCGAAAAATTTCTTTAAATAAAATCGCACTCGATTCCAGCCTATTCAAAATACCATTCTGCAAAATTGTGGAACAAAAGCGGATAGCCTGCGATGCCTCGAACGCGCGGATGTGCCAAATAAGATTGCTCGGGATCGGCGATGAAAACCGCCGGCGATTCTTCCGCGAGAATTTTTTGGCATTCCTTGTAAAACGCCACCTGCTTTTTGTGGTCGAGTTCTTTTGCGGCCGCCACGAAATTTTCGTCGAACTTGTCGTTGTAAAATCTTGTGAAGTTTCGATTGTACGTCGAATAATATCGCCGCAAAATGTCCGCCGGATCAATCTTGCCTGAAAATCCGATTATCGTCATTTCGTAGTTGAACTTCGTGTAAACTTGGTCGAGCCATGTCGCCCATTCCACGGGATTTATTATGCAGCGGATTTTTATTTTCGCAAGTTGCGCCGCAATTATTTGCGCCGTGTCCATGTGATACTGATAGTTCGCGGGAATTGTAATCGTGATGTCGAATCCGTTTTCGTATCCAGCTTCCGCCAAAAGTCGCTCGGCCTTTTTCAAGTCGAACGGATTTTCATTTTCGAGCGAGTCGTTGTAATATTCGCGGATCACCGGCGAAAAATTGGAATACAATTCAATCGCATTTCCACCGAACACGCCGTCGATGATTTCCTTTTTGTTCACCGCCGCTGCCACAGCCTTTCGCACACGGATGTCGTCGAACGGCTTTACTTTGGTGTTCATTCCCAAAATCTGAACCAAGTTGTGCGGAAATCCGTGGTCAACAAATTGCGGCTTGAGTGCCTTCGTGTTTGCCTGCGAAACCATCGTGGCGACATCGATTTGATTTGATTGCAACGCGGAAATCGTCGCGCTTTCGTCGGTGATGATGTAGACTTCGACATTCGGAATTTTCGCCGCCTTGCTTTTGTTCCAATAATTTTCATTTTTTTTGAGAACGAGTTTTTGATTTTGCGCGTATTCGACAAATTCGTAAGGCCCCGTCCCGACAGGATGATTTTCCTGATCGTCGTAGCCTTCTGGCAAAATTACAGAAATTGCCGCGAGCAAAAATGATGGGGTCGCTTCTTTTAGCTCGACGATGAATTCATATTTGCCGTTCGAGCGGACGGATTTTACCGCGCCGAATTTTGCGGAAGTGGGCTTGTAGCCGTCCAGCCCCGCCATATTTTTGTAGGAAAATTCCGCGTCGCTTGAAGTGAATTCTTTGCCATTGTGAAACTGAATTCCCTTGCGCAACGAAAAAGTGTAGGTCAAGCCGTCTGCGCTTTGCTCGACTTTTTCGGCAAGGCACGGAACGATTTTTCCGTCCGTGTCGAATGTCATCAACCCTTCGAAAATGTTTCGCCACAAAGCCTCGCTGTCGGCGGACGCGCTTTTCCACGGAAAAAAACTGTCTGGCTCGGAAGAAATGTTCATCCGTAAAATTTCGTCTCCGCTTCGCTCCGCCTTGCACGAAAAAAAAGCGGACGCAATTCCAAAAAAAATCGCCGCAAAAAAAATCCTAGAAAATTTCACAATAACCGCCTTGGCATTTTGCTGAATTTTTTCGCCGAAAAATGCCTTGCCATTGATCCGATGTTAGCACAGAATTGTGAAAAAGTCAACGCGAATCATTTTAAAATTGGCGGCAAGAATTTGCAGAAAAGATTTTTCATCACATTGAAAAGTCCGTGCCCAAATAAAATTCGCGCGCCTTTTCGTCGTGCAGGATTTCCTCGCGCGAGCCTTGCGTGATGATTTCGCCGTTGTTGATGATGATCGCGCGGTCGGTGATTTCAAGCGTGTCGCGGACATTGTGGTCGGTGATGAGAATTCCGATTCCGCGATTTTTCAAAATCGAAATCATTTTTTTCAAGTCTGCCACGGCGATGGGATCGATTCCGGCGAAAGGCTCGTCGAGCAAAAGGAATTTCGGGTCGATTGCGAGTGAACGCGCGATTTCCGTGCGGCGGCGTTCTCCGCCCGAAAGCGTGTATGCGAATTGCCGGCGGATTTTCGCAATCGAAAATTCATCGATCAGTTCTTCGAGCATCGATTTTTTTTGCGCTTTCGTCAAATCTTTGCGACGTTCCAAAATCGCCCAAATGTTTTCTTCTACGGTGAGTTTCCTGAAAACCGAAGGCTCTTGCGGCAAATACGAAATTCCCATCTGCGCGCGCTTGTACATCGGAAGATTCGTGAGGCGATTTTCGTCAAGAAAAATTTCGCCGCTCGTCGGCTTGTGAAATCCGATTATCATATAGAATGAAGTGGTTTTTCCAGAACCGTTCGGCCCGAGAAGCCCGAGCACTTCGCCCGTGTTCACGAAAAAATCCACGCCTTTTACGACTTGCTTTTTTCCGAAAGATTTGTAGAGGCTGTTGGCGCGAAGCGTGTGCATGCTTTTTCCCGAAGGCATTTCGGCAGGGGGAGGGGAAGCAAAATCTTGCGCCGCATTTTTTTCAAGCGAATCTTTTTTTGCCGCGCTTTGTTCGGCTTCTCTTTCTTGCGGCTTTTCAAAAAAATCACTCATCGTTTTCCCCCGAAGAATTTTCGCCCTGCGTTTCCGCGCTTCTGCTTTTTTCGTCCGCGGCATCTTTTTGCGGCGACGGATTTTCCTTTGCGGAATTTTCATCGGCAGGATTTTGCGCGGAATCTTTTTCTTTGGAATCTTTTTTGCCGTCATCCGTGACAGAGCCGCGCACGTTTCCTTCCATCAAAATTTCTTCCGTGTCCATGTTGAACGTGATTGCCTGCGCGCTGAACGTGTCGTCGTCCTGCACGACTTTCGCGTTGCCGTTGAGCTCTAGCATCTGCTCTTTTTTTTGGTAGACGGCATACGCGCTCGTGCAGACATTTTTTTTCTGTTCGAGGCGAACGTCGATTTGCAAGACTGCGATGTCGGTCTTGGAATTGTATTCGATGATTTGCGCGGCGGCCTTAACGTCGTTGTCGATGTCAACGAGGCTCACGTTGCCCGAAAGCGTCACCACTTTCGACTCGCGGTCGTATTTCAAATTGTCGGCGGAAAATTCCAAATTCGATTCTTTGTGGATTCCGCTGATTTTTCCGCTCGCGCTGACGTATCGGAATTCCTTTCCGCTCAGCTGGATTGAGTCGGCCTTGACTTCGATGGATTCCGTGATGACGCTCGCGTTTCCCGAAAGTTCCGTGGTGTCTTCTTTCGAACCTGCGCGTCCGCTCATAGTCCGCGCGGAAAAAGAAATTTTTTCTGCGAATGCGCTCGCGGCGAAAAAAAATATTGCGATGAATGATGCGAAAAGAAGAGACGCTTTTTTTGAGAATTTCCTCGATTTCAAATTTTAAATATCCCTAATGCAAAAATTACTATATAATATAATTTATCATATCGGAATGTATCAGTCAAGCGAAGAATGGACATTTGTTTTGACGAATTAAATTGCGAACGGCTGGAATGTTTTTTGATTTTTTCTCTTGATTTTATTCTCGGAATTTGTTATATTTTAAACTGAAGAACTGGCGGAAATTTCCGCGAGAAATTTATTTTTTAGGAGCAATTATGACAATCAATGACATCAAGCACGCCAAGATTAAGGCTTGGGTGGAAGAGTGCGTCGCGATGTGCGAGCCGGACGAAGTTTACGTTTGCGACGGTTCGACGGCGGAATATGATCGCCTGATGAAAAAATGCGTGGACGCAGGACTCGCCACTCCGCTTGCAAAAAAGCCGAACAGCTTTCTGTTCCGCTCGCTTCCGAGCGACGTTGCGCGCGTGGAAGGCCGCACGTTCATTTCTTCCGTAAAGCAGGAAGACGCGGGTCCTACGAACAACTGGATTGATCCCGTTGAGCTCAAGGCGACGATGAAGGGACTTTACAAGGGTTGTATGCACGGCCGCACGATGTACGTCATTCCGTTCTGCATGGGACCGCTCGGCTCTCCGATTTCCAAGAACGGAATCGAAATTACGGATTCTGAGTATGTCGTTTTGAATATGGATATAATGACTCGCGCTGGAAAGGCCGTTTTGGACATTTTGGGCACTGACGGCGAATTCGTTCCGTGCCTCCACTCTGTCGGAAAGCCGCTCAACAATGGCGAAAGCGACGGCGGAGTTTGGCCTTGTGCGGATGTCGAGCACAAGTACATCAGCCAGTTCCCCGAGGAGCGATTGATTTGGTCCTACGGCTCTGGCTACGGCGGAAACGCATTGCTCGGAAAAAAATGCTTCGCGCTCCGAATTGCGACGGTTTTGGCTCGCGACGAAGGCTGGCTCGCAGAGCACATGCTCATTTTGAAACTGACGAATCCCCAGGGCGAAGTCAAGTACGTTACGGGCGCGTTCCCGTCAGCGTGCGGAAAGACGAACCTCGCCATGCTCATTCCGACGATTCCGGGCTGGAAGGTCGAGACGGTGGGCGACGACATCGCGTGGATGAAATTCGGTGACGACGGTCGCTTGTATGCGATCAACCCCGAGGCGGGCTTCTTTGGAGTCGCCCCTGGAACGTCCGAGGAATCGAACAAGAATGCGCTCATTTCTGCGGAAAAGAACACGATTTTCACGAACTGCGCTTTGACCGAAGACGGCGACGTGTGGTGGGAAGGAATCGGCTATCCTGCAAAAGGCAAGCTCGTTGACTGGAAGGGCAACACTCGCGACGCATTGCCGAAAGACAAAGCACCGAAGGGCGAGGAAATGGCGCACCCGAACGCGCGCTTTACCGCGCCTGCAAAGCAGTGCCCATGCATCGCAAGCGACTGGGAAGATCCGAAAGGCGTTCCGATTTCCGCGATTTTGTTCGGCGGCCGCCGCCCGTCTACCGTTCCGCTCGTGCATCAGGCGCGCAACTGGAATCACGGCGTGTTCCTCGGCTCAATTGTCGGCTCTGAAATCACGGCGGCCTCCACGATTGACGCTTCGCAGGTCGGAAAAATCCGCCGCGACCCGTTCGCAATCCTGCCGTTCTGCGGCTACAACATGGGCGACTACTTCGCGCACTGGATCAACGTGGGCGCAAAGGCGGATCAGGACAAGCTGCCGAAAATCTTCTATGTGAACTGGTTCCGCAAGGACGACGAAAACAAGGACTTGCCGGGCGGATTCATGTGGCCGGGCTACGGCGACAACAGCCGCGTCCTCGCATGGATTTTCGACCGCTGCGACGGAAAGGACAACTTCGTTGACACGCCGATCGGCTACATGCCAAAAGATGGCGCGCTCAACCTTGATGGGCTTTCCGACGTGTACAAGGCGCAGATTCCCGAAATCACCAAGGTGGACACGGAAGGCTGGAAAAAGGAAATCAAGGACATCCGCGAAAACCACTATCCGAAGTTCGGAAAGCATTTGCCAAAAGAATTGAGCGAATGTCTCAATGATTTGGAAGCGCGTTTGAGCAAATAAAAGCCTGAACGTTTACAACTGCGAGTTTCGGTAGCAGCCGCAAGGCTGCGACAAGCGCGGTTGAGCAAATAACCTTGCTTTTGAAACATTAAAATTGTCGCTAAAATGAAACTAAGTTCCTCGGAAACTGATGTTTTCGGGGAACTTAGTTTTAAAATAGATTATGGAGAAAAAAATGATATTGGTAAATACTGATTACATCACTGGCAAAAAACTTGAAATGCTCGGCCTTGTGAAGGGAAGCACGATTCAATCAAAAAATGTCGTGAGGGACATCTCGCAAGGTTTGAAAACGCTCGTGGGCGGCGAACTTAAGGCGTATAACGAAATGATGAACGACGCAAGGGAGCTTGCAACAAAGCGGATGGTCGCGGAGGCGGAAAGCCTTGGCGCGGACGCAATCGTGAACATTCGCTATGCGTCGTCGTCTGTAATGCAGGGAGCCGCGGAAGTGATTGTCTATGGCACTGCCGTAAAAATCACCGAACAGTAATCGCGAACGAATTTTAATTTTTCTGAAGCCCCTTACGGTAGTGAAACGATGCAGATGCTAGCACCAGCGGGAGCGAAAATTCGCGTGCGGATTTTTTATGGGAAAAAATATTATGGACAAAGAATTCTTTTGCCAATGGTTCAAAGGCTTTGCGGAAGGCTTGGACGAAATGGATTCAAAAAGCAGAAGCCGCCTTTTGAAGCATTGCGCAAAATGCTGCGCCGACACGGGCGTTTTGCAGGCACACTTGAAATTGCATCAAGCCGTGAACGGCAACCGCGATGAGTTTTACCGCAGGCTTTGCGAAATGGGCAACGTTCGCGGCGAAGTCGCCGTACCCGGCAAAGAATATTTTATCTCTTTCCCGGACTGCGCGTGCGACCTCCATACCGCAGGCGGCGTAGTCTCGCCGAATCTGTGCGAATGCTCGCGGCAAAGCATCATTTATGTGGCAGAGCGCGTTTGGAAAGGAATCAAGGTTCAAGTAGAGCAAATCGAAACCGTTCTTTCCGGTGGCGCGGAATGCAGGTTCAAAATCAAGTTTAGTTAAATTTATTTTTGATGAAATTGAAAAAATTGCGCGAGAATTTTTTATGGAAAAATTTTATGAAATTAAAAAGCGGATTTTGGAACATGCCGAAAAGGATGCGATGACAAATCCGTGGGAAGAAATATCTTTGTCCGATTATGAAAATCACATGAAATTGGATTCCGTCATGCAATTGCAGGCTTTGAACGAAATGATGAAAAATCAGTTTGACACTTTTTCTGCGACTTCCGCGATGATTTTGGGAATCGCAGGCGGCAACGGCTTGGAACACATTGACAGGAACAAATTCCAAAAAGTCTATGGCATCGATGTCAACGAAAAATATTTGAAGGCGACCGCGGAAAGGTATTCCGATTTTTCGGACATATTGGAATGCATTAAATTGAACCTGATTGAAGAAACAGAAAGGCTTCCCCAAGCGGAACTGCTGCTCGCCAATTTGCTGATTGAATACATCGGATACGATTGCTTTAAAAAGGCTGTGATGCAAGTGCGGCCGAAATATGTTTCGTGCATCATTCAGAAAAATGCGGAAGGCGACTGGGTGTCCGACTCGCCTTATATCCACGCTTTTGACGGCCTTGAAAAAGTTCATACGCAAGTGGAAGAAAATTCGCTTGTTCAAACTTTGAAAGGCGTTGGATATAAAATGCTCGCGCAAAAAGAAAATCCATTGCCGAATGGGAAGAAATTGGTGCGATTGGATTTTTGCATTTTGTGAAAAATTTTCGGCGCAAGGAAATTTAGGAGACGCGATATGAAAGTGATAATTATAAATGGTCCTATGGGAGTGGGAAAAACGACGGTAGGAAAACATATTGCGGAAAAATATGCGGGAACGGCTTTCATCGACGGCGATTGGTGTTTGGACATTCATCCGTTTGTAGGAAATCGCGAAACCAAAATGATGGCGATAGACAACATTCTGCATTTGGTTGCCAATTATAAAAAATGTTCCTTATTTTTCAGCAATGAAGAAAGTATCAACTTTCGAATTGCTGAAAAAGCTATTTCGCAACGAAGTGAGAAATGGCAATAAATACGCGAGTTTGCAACGCAAACTCGTCATTAAAATAGGCAACTCCATTTTAGTTGCCTATTTTAATTGTTCGATATGCAAGATGATCGTTTTGGTTTGGCTGATGGACGAGCGATGGGTTTATCAAAAAATCGTTGACGGAATTTCCGAAATGGAATTGAAAGTAAAAAGTTTTACTTTGGTGTGCGACAAAAACGCTTTGATAAACAGATGGGAAAATGACAAAAATTGCGAATGGCGAACGACGGAATGGCTTACGGCAAGTTTGAAATCCTTGCCGCATTTTTCGTCTTTGGAAAATTGCATTGATACAAGCGATTTGAAAATTGATGCGACGTGTGATATGATAATGCGTAAGACTTTCGAAGAATCCGAAAAAGCGGACGGGCTGCATTGATGAATTTGCAAATCGCAATTCACGAGGAGAACCAAATGATCCAAAAATCAAATTTAAAAGAAAATGCAAACATGCTTGACGAACTGTTCCGCTACAAAAGAATCGGCACATTGAACAATCACATGCTGAATGTTTTGCAGGCAGAAAACCGAACTTTGGATTTTCATACGCACGAAAATTCGGATGAGATGTTTTATTGCATTGAGGGCGAATTCGACATCGAATTTGAAGACGGCTTGACGCACCTGTGCGAAGGCGATTTTATAATCATTCCCAAAGGAACGAAACATCGCCCCGTTTGCAAGGCGTTGGTCAAATGCCTTTTAATTGAAGCCGAAGGAACGCTCAACAAAGAAAACACCGGCGGAACTTATGCAGAATGCTGAGATTTTTTTTTACCGCGACGCAAAGTGAGGAAATTATGGAAATACGATATACGGACAAATGCGAGTTCAGCGAAAAAGAAGCCGAGGAACTTTTCCTTTCGGTGAATTGGGAAAGCGGAAAACGCCCCGCGCGGCTTTACAAGGCTCTTCAAAATTGCGAGAGCGTTTTTACGGCTTGGGACGGCGAGCGGCTCGTCGGCCTTGCGAACGTCATCGACGACGGCGCAATGACGGCCTATGTTCATTATCTGCTTGTTCGCCCCGAGTATCAGGGCGCGGGCATCGGAAGTGAGCTTTTGACGCTGGTAAAAAAACGCTACAAGGATTTTCCATATTTGTTTCTCGTCGCGGAAAATCCGCCGCTCGTCGGATATTACGAAAAGCAAGGTTTTGAAAAAATCGGCGAGCGCAGCGTCATGGCGATTTCGAAAAAATAATTCGCAGCGTGGATTGGGAGAAATATGGCGGACAAAAAAATCATAGCGGAAACGGAGCGGCTGATTTTGCGGCGGTACAAAAAAGAAGATTTGCAGGATTTGTTTGAATATTTGTCCGACGCAAAAGTCGTGGAATACGAGCCGTACAAGCCGATGACTTTTTCCGAAGCGAAAGAAAATCTCGAATGGCGAATCGGAACGGACGAAATGGTTGCCGTCGAGTTGAAAGATTCCCGCAAAATGATTGGCAATGTGTATTTGGGAAAACGCGAATTTGATTCGCTTGAAATCGGATTTGTTTTCAATCGCAATTATTGGGGAAAAGGTTATGCTGCCGAAAGTTGCGAAGCGTTAATCGCGCAGGCGTTTTCAAACGGCGTTCACAGAATCTACGCGGAATGCGATCCCGCCAACAAGCGTTCATGGAAATTGCTTGAGACGTTGGGATTTTTGCGCGAAGCATATTTTCGAAAAAACGTATATTTTTGGAAAGACGAAAACGGAAAACCGATTTGGAAGGACACGTATGTTTATTCTAAATTGAACAATGTTTAATTATAATTTGATTTTCATGCTGTTTTGGCTTGTAAAATTGATTTAAAGGAGAAATAAAAAAATGGAAAAAATCAAACTTGTCGAGGTGTCCGCCGAATATGCGGAAAAGATTTTGGAATACCGCGCGGAATTTCCTGCGGAAAGGATGAGAGTCACTTATGATCCCGAAAGAATTCCCGGTTTGGATTATCTTGAAAATTACGGAGACGGGCAAAAATACGAAAATGTAATTGAATGGCTTAAGTTTTGCGAGGAAATGTCGGACAAAATAACTTGATACATGTCGGTTCGTGAAAGTGACGGCAAGATTGTCGGCTTTGTGATTTTTCGGCACAAGCTTGAATATGATGATGACGACGAGGAATTCGCTTCGAACTTCGGATATTCGGTTCGTACCAGCGAGCGCGGAAAAGGATATGCGAAAGAGCAGCTCAGGCTCGGCTTGCAAAAAGCAAAGAAGTTCGGGCTTCGCAAAGTGCGAATTGTTTGCCGTGACATAAACATTGGCAGCAACAAAACAATTCTTGCGAACGGCGGCATTTATGTTGACACGATTCGTGGAATGGAATCGGGCTTGGCAATCAACCGCTATGACATTCGGCTAGATTAAAGGCTTGCCTAAATTCCGTTAGGGATTTAAATTCCCTAACGGATTTGAACCGCATTCATTTTTAATTACATCGGCAAATTTCCGTGCTTTTTGCAAACGCAATCGGCCGAAACTTTGTTTTCCAAAAATTCAAGGCTCTGCACGACGCGAGCTCGGGTTTGCTCGGGCGAAATCACTTCGCTGATGTAGCCTCGGCGGGCGGCGATTTTCGGAGTCATGATTTCGGTCTTGTATTCTTCGCTCTTTTGCGCCACTTCCGCAGCCTTGTTCGGGTCGGACAATTCCTTTGCGTACAAAATGCCGATCGCGCCTTCCGCGCCCATCACCGCGATTTCGGCTTTAGGCCAAGCGAAAACGAAATCCGCGCCCAAATGTTTCGAGCACATCGCGATGTACGCGCCGCCATAAGCCTTGCGCACGATGACCGTGATTTTCGGAACGGTGGCTTCGGAGTACGCATAGATGACTTTCGCGCCATGGCGAATGATTCCCTTTTGCTCTTCCTGCGGACCTGGAATGAAGCCCGGAACGTCCACGAATGTCAAAAGCGGAATGTTGAACGAATTGCAATAGCGAACATGCCGCGCGATTTTGTCCGAAGCGTCACAGTCAAGCACGCCGCCGATTCCGCCCGGATTGTTCGCGACGATTCCCACGGAACGCCCCTGAATTTTCGCGAAGCCCGTAACGCAGTTCACGGCGAATTCCTTGGAAACTTCGAAGAATGTCTCGTCGTCCGAAACGTCCTCGATGATTTTGCGGATGTCGTAGCCGCCGCGCGGATTTTCTGGAATTACGCTCAAAATGTCTTTTTCTTTTTTATGCTCGTCGAATTTGAATTTCGCGGCCTTCACGAGTTCGTCGCCATAATAATGCGGAATGTATTCCAGCAATTTGCGCACTTGTTCATAGCATTCGTTTTCGCTCTGCGCGCGGAAATGCGCCACGCCGGATTTTTGCGAATGGATCGCAGCTCCTCCCAAATCTTCCGCCGAGATGTCCATGAACATGACGCTTTTCACGACTTTAGGACCTGTGATAAAAAGCTGGCTGATTTTGTCCACGGCGAAAATGAAATCCGTGAGGCCAGGCGAATAGACCGCGCCGCCTGCGCAAGGGCCCGCTATGATTGAAATCTGCGGAACAGCCCCGGACGCGCGCACGTTTTGATAGAACAAGTCGCCATAGCCGCAAAGCGCGTCCACGCCTTCCTGAATGCGCGCTCCGCCCGAATCGTTGATTCCGATGACGGGGCATTTTGCCTTGATCGCAAGGTCGATGATTTCTGCGATTTTTTCGCCGTGCATCAAGCCGAGCGAGCCGCCTTGCACCGTGAAATCCTGCGCGTAGACCGCCACCTTGCGCCCGTTGATTTTTCCGAAGCCTGTGATTACGCCGTCATAGGGAATGTCTTTTTTTTCCATTCCGAAGCTCGTGCAATTGTGGCGCACGCCTGAATAAATTTCGCAGAACGAATCCTTGTCGCAAAGCGCGTTGATTCGCTCGATCGCGTGAAGCTTGCCTTTGTCATGCTGCTTTTGAAGATTGTATTCCATAGTGTGAAATTCTCCCTATAATAATTTTGAAAGCACTTTAATTATTGAACATAAATTGCAAAATGTCAATGGCTAAATTGACCCAATCTAAAAAGTTGCCAAATAGTTTTCCGCTTGATATGGCGCGCCGCATCTTGTATTTCTTTCGTTTTTGTGATATAATGTTTGTCCTGCGATGAACAAATCGGATTTTTTCAAGACAGTAAAAATCACTCTGCCGATTTTTTTCGGATATCTTTCAATCGGAATTCCTTTCGGCCTGATGGTGACGAACGCGGGCTACGCTTGGTATCTTGCGCCCTTGATGTCGCTTGTGATGTACACGGGCACAGGGCAGTACATCGCCATCGGAATGTTCGCTGCCGGCGCGAACCTCGCTTCAATCATGGTGATTCAGGCGTTGGTCGGAATCCGCCACATTTTTTACGGGCTTTCGCTCATCACGAAATTCAAGGACGCAGGAAAATGGAAGCCGTATTTGATTTTCGCGCTCACCGACGAAACTTACGCGGTCTTGTGCTCGGTGGACGTGCCGCAGGATCTCAAGCCCGGCCCATTCTACGGAACGATTGCCGCGCTCGACCATTTTTATTGGACGCTTGGCGCGACGATTGGCGCGGTGGCGGGAAGCCTCATAAAAATTTCGCTTGAAGGAGTGGACTTCGCGCTCACGGCTTTGTTCGCGGTGATTTTGGTCGAACAGATTTCGTCGTCCAAAGATTTCGTTCCGCCAGCAATCGGAATCGCATCGGCGGCTCTCGCCGCAATCTTGGAACGCCGAGGAATCTTTCCGCAAGGCAACATGCTTTTGTTCGCGCTCGCGTTCGGAATCGCGGCGTTGATTTTGGCAAAGCAGCATCAATTTTCTGGAAAATTTTCATCGAGGAAAAAATGAGTTCTGCGAATGTGGTCGCCCTGACAATAATTTTTACGGCGTTGATTTTGGCGTTTTATCGCGCGTTTCCGTTTTTGGTTTTTTCCAAACGCGAAGTTCCAGTCGCGCTCAAGTTCATTGAAAAGTCGCTTCCGCCGCTCATAATCGCGGTGCTTCTCGTCTATTGTTTCAAGGACTTGGATTTTGCCGCGCGGCCGTTCGGCGCGCCGAATTTCATCGCGCTTGCCGCCGTGGTTTTTCTGCACCTTTGGAAAAGAAATTCGATGATTTCGATTTTCGGAGGAACGATTCTTTTTATGGTTTTGAGCCGCACTATGTAGTTAATAGTTATTAATGAATAATGAATAGTTGATTGTCAATAGTTGCGGAATTTTTTTTTGCACAAATTTTTGAAACGGTGTTGAATTTTGTTGGAAATTTTTGTATAATTTTTTCCAATTCTATTTTGAGTTTTTAACTCAATTTTGACAGTTCGAAAGTCGTTCTCGAAACGAGTTAAACGAAGTTTCTGGCGCGCTTTCTTCGCTGTTAAAAACACACGGAATTTATTTTTTAGGAGAGAATAAAATGAAGAAAATCATTTTTGCCGCCGTTTGCGCGGTGTTGCTTGCGAGTTGCGGCGGAAACAAAAGCGCCGTCGTGAAAATCGGAATTTACGAGCCGGCTTCGGGCGACAATGGCGCGGGCGGAAAGCAGGAAACTTTGGGCGCGATTTTTGCGAACGACACGATTCCTGCGGTGAACATCGGCGGCAAGGAATACAAGGTGGAACTTGTCCGCGTGGACAACGAATCTTCCAACGACAAGGCCGTGACTGCGGCTTCCGAATTGGTGAGCAAAGGCGTGAGCGTCGTTCTCGGCTCTTACGGCTCGGGCGTTTCGATCGCGGCAAGCGACACTTTCGCCGCGGCGGGAATTCCAGCCATCGGAATCACTTGCACGAATCCGCAGGTCACTTTGGGCAACGACCATTATTTCCGCATTTGCTTCCTCGATCCTTTCCAGGGAACGGTTTTGGCGAATTTCGCGGTGGACAATTTCGGCGCGAAAAAAGCCTACGTTTTGGCGAAACTCGGCGACGACTATTCCGTCGGACTTTCAAATTATTTTATCGAAGCGTTCAAAAAACTCGGCGGTGAAATCGTCTACGAAACTTTCCCCGAAGGCACGAGCGATTTCGCGGCTTATGTCGCCAATGCGAAAAATGCCGGCGCGCAAGTTTTCTGCTCGCCGGTTTCCACGGAAGCCGCCGCACTTATAATCGAGCAGGCGAACACGCAGAATTTGGGAATGCCGATTTTGGCGGGCGACACTTGGGATTCGAACGTAATTTTGGGCGCGGTCAAAGGCACGAACATCGACATCAACGTGACGACGTTCTTCGCCGAAGGAAGCACCGATGCTGCGGTTTCCGAATTCGTCGAGAAATTCCGCTCGTGGATAAAGTCGGATGCGGCGCATCTTACGGACAACGGCGGAAACGATGTCGTGGCGGCGAATCCTGTAATGGCTTACGATGCGTACAATGTCGCGCTCGAGGCGATGAAAATTGCCGGAAGCACGGACGGCGATGCGATCAAAAACGCGCTTCCGAAAGTCAGCTACAAGGGAATTACGGGCGTGATTGAATTCGACGAAAACGGCGACGCAAAGCGCGACGTGGCTTACGTAAAGCATGCGAACAACAAAACTGGCGCGTGGGAATTCGTCGCAATTCAATCCGTAAAATAGTTTTGCTTTTTGGCAATATAGCGCGAGTTTTTCGAAGTGTGCGTGAGGGATGTGCAGGGCGCGTGAGCGACTTGTTAAATAATTTCCACTCATGCAAACGGCGCGTAGCGACGTATGCGCAGGGCGCGAAGCGTTCCGGGCGGCAACGACCGGAATGAAGCGAGAGCGGAACCTGTAGCAGCCCGACCGCTATGCAAATCAAAGATTTGCGTAGCGGGCACGCCCATATTCATATTGTGTCTTTTATTTTTATGGAAAATTTTTTTAGAACAAATTTGCCTTACATTCTCGCGGGAATTTCCACGGGCGGTCAATACGCGCTGATTGCGATTGGCTACACGATGGTCTATGGAATTCTTCGCCTGATAAATTTCGCGCATGGAGACGTTTTCATGGCGGCGGGCTTGGTTTTGATTTATGCCGCTACGGTCTTGCCGCTTTTCATTTCAATTCCGCTGATGATTGTCGTGACTGTCGCGATTGGATTTGCGATCGAGCGCGTGGCTTACCGTCCGTTGCGTTCCGCGCCGAGAATGTCGGTGATGATTTCCGCGATCGGCGTTTCGTATTTGATTCAAAATCTCGCGCTTTACATTACTGGCGGGCTTACAAAATATTATCCTCCGATTCCGTGGATCAGCGATTCGATTCAAATTGCGGGAGCGATGACAAAGCGCGTTACCGTAATCACGCCGTTTTTGACGATCGCGCTCGTGGTGGCTTTGGTGATTTTGATTCGCAAGACGAAAATCGGAATGGCGATGCGCACAGTTTCGCGCGACTTCGAGACCGCGCAGCTTATGGGAATAAAATTGGATTCCGTGATAAGCACGACTTTCATCATCGGAACTTTTTTGGCGGCGATCGGCTCGATTTTGTTTTTCTCAAATTATACGGGCGTCACTCCGACAGTCGGCGCGATGCCAGGCTTGAAGGCTTTCGTTGCGGCGGTGTTCGGCGGAATCGGCTCGATTCCGGGCGCGGTCATCGGCGCGTTTTTGATTGGCGTTTGCGAAAACATCATCAAGGGAATGGGGCTTACCACTTTCAGCGACGCTTTTACTTTCGTGCTTTTGATTTTGGTTTTGATGTTCATGCCGACAGGAATTTTCGGAGAAAAGGCGACCGACAAAGTTTGAGATAAAGGCGACTTTTTTTGTTATGAATGATGTGAATATGAATGAATTGGATTCTCAAAAAATTGGCGGCGAAATTCCGCAGGGCAAAAAATTGCGCGACGCGATTGCCGGATTTTCGCTGCTAGCGTTTTTGTTCGTTTTGATTTTTGTGCTCGAAAAAATTCTTCCGCGCACTTCGATGCTTTTTACGGTGCTGAAAAAAGGCGCGATTTACGCGCTTGTCGCAGTTTCAATGAATTTGCTCAATGGATTTACGGGACTTTTTTCGCTTGGGCAGGCGGGATTTATGATGATTGGCGCGTACACTTACGCCGTGTTCACGATTCCAGTGGCGCAACGCGCGGCGGTCTACCAATATTTTGACGGCGGAATAATCCAATTCACGATTCCGATTTTCGCGGCGATAATTTTGGCGGGATTCGTCGCGGCGTTCTTCGCGTTTTTGATCGGGCTTCCGGTCCTGCATTTGAAATCCGACTACCTTGCGATTGCGACGCTCGGATTTTCCGAAATCATGCGCGCGATTTTTCAATGGGACAAACTCGGAATTGTCACGAACGGCTCGAACCTTTTGCGAAAATATCCGGTTTTCCGCTCGACGCTTTTTCCGTTCGCGGTGAGCGCGGCTTGCATCGCAATAATTGTGCTTTTGATAAATTCCACTTACGGACGCGCGTTCAAGGCGATTCGCGACGACGAAGTGGCGGCCGAGGCGATGGGAATAAATTTGGCGCATCACAAAAGAATGAGCTTTGCGATTTCGTCGTTTTTCGCAGGAATTTCCGGCGCGCTTTTGGCGATGTTCCAGACGACGATTCAGGCGAACCAATTCAAAAGCGCGATGACTTACGAAATTTTGCTCATCGTCGTCATCGGCGGAATCGGAAGCGTTACGGGAAGCTGCATTTCTTCGATGCTTTTCATCGCGCTCTCCGAATGGTGGCTGCGCTTTTTGGACAACGATTCGCTCGGCATTCCTTTCTTGCGGCCGGGATTCCGAAAAGTCGTTTTTTCAGTGGCAATCATGGCGATCGTGCTTTTTTATCAACGCGGAATCATGGGCGAAAAAGAATTTTCCGTGGGCGCGATTTTGAAATTTTTCAAATCCATTCCGAAAAAATTCTCGAAAAAAAATCCTGAAAAAATTGGAGGCGCGAAATGAATTCCTCCGACGAAGTTTTGAAAATGTGCGACGTTACGATGCAATTCGGTGGCGTGGTCGCAGTGAATTCGCTTTCGCTCCATGTGAACAAAAATGAAATCGTTTCGCTCATCGGACCGAACGGCGCGGGCAAGACGACGGCGTTCAACGTAGTGACCGGCGTTTACGCTCCGACGAACGGCGCGGTATTTTTTGACGGCGCAGAAATCGTGGAAAATTTTCCGCGCGGCAAAATGAAAAAAATGTACGGCGGAACGGAGCGCGGAAAATACAACAAGCGAATTGAGCCGACTCCCGACAAAATCACGAAGGCGGGAATCGCGCGGACTTTCCAAAACATTCGCCTTTGGAAAAGCCAAACTGTTTTTGACAATGTTTTGATCGCGAAGCATTTGCGCCGCACGAGCAACGTTTTTTCGGCGACGTTTCGCCTGAACGCGAAGGAAGAAAAAATCCAGCGAGAAGAAACTTCCGAACTTTTGCGAATCTTGAATCTGTACGAAGTGCGAAACGAAATCTGCACGTCGCTTCCTTACGGCTTGCAGCGCAGGCTTGAAATCGCGCGCGCCTTGGCGACCAAACCCAAGCTTCTTTTGCTTGACGAGCCTGCCGCCGGAATGAATCCGCAGGAAACGCTTGAGCTTACCGAGTTCATTCAAAAAATTCGCGACGACTTTTGCCTCACGGTTTTTATGATCGAGCATCACATGGATTTGGTGATGAACATTTCCGACAGAATTTATGTTTTGAATTTCGGCGCGCTCATCGCGCAAGGAACTCCGCAGGAAGTGCAAAACAATCCGATTGTAATTTCCGCGTACTTGGGAGAAGAAAGATGAAAACAGAAATCCAAGAGAAAAATCTTTCACGCTCGGCGGAAATTTCTCGCGGCGAAAATTCAAATTGCATTTTGCGCGTAAAAAATCTTTTCGTTTCTTACGGCGGAATAAACGCGCTTCGCGGAGTGAGCGTCGATGTGGAGCAAGGACAAATCGTTTCGCTCATTGGCGCGAACGGCGCGGGAAAATCCACATTGCTCAGAACGATAAGCGGCTTGGTAAAAGCGCAAAGCGGAAGCATCGAATTTAGCGGCGAAGAAATTTCTGGAAACGCGATCGACTCGATTTGCAAAAAAGGAATCGCGCTTGTTCCGGAAGGGCGGCGCGTTTTTACGGATTTGACCGTCGCAGAAAATTTGAAAATCGGCGCATACTTGCGGCACGATAAAGAAGAGATTCAAAAAGACACTGATTGGGTTTACGAGCTTTTTCCGCGCCTCAAAGAACGCTCGTGGCAATACGCCGGAACGCTCAGCGGCGGCGAACAGCAAATGCTCGCGGTGGGACGCGCTTTGATGAGCCGTCCGCGCCTTATGATGATGGACGAGCCTTCGCTCGGACTTGCGCCGCTCATCGTCCAGCAAATTTTCGGAATCATCGAAGAGATAAAAAAGCGCGGTGTTACGATTTTGCTCATCGAGCAGAACGCGAACATGGCTCTCAAAATCGCCGACAACGCCTATGTTTTGGAAACCGGCGAAATCACTTTGCAGGGAAGCGGCGCGGAACTTTTGCAGAACGAAAAAGTGCGCGAAGCGTATTTGGGCAAAGCGAAAGGAACAGGGAATAGTTAATATTGAATATTGAATAGTTGGTGGGCGAGTTTTTCTGCTTTTGTGAGCGAAGCGAACAAAATGCGAGCGGTGCGAGCAAAGAAAAACTCGTAAGCAAATCGAAGATTTGCGATTGAATAGTTGTGGAAGCGATTTGAAAAACAGAAGAATAAAAAATGCGCGGAGCAGAGGTTCCGCCACGAAAAAAATCTGCACAAGCGGAGCGCGGTTCTCGCAACGAAGTTTCTAGCGAGCCTTTTTTCGTGGCGGGTTCTCTGCGAAAGTGCATTTCATTATTTTTTAATTGCATTCATCTGCGCTCGCTTTCCACGTTATGCATTGCAAAAAGAAATCGCGATTTGCTATTAACTAACATTCGAAAAACTGCTATAATTTCCAAATGCCATTGAACCTTGAAACGCTAAAAGACGAACTCAATCCCGAGCAATTCCGCGCAGTCACGACCACCGAAGGCGCGCTTCTCATAATCGCTGGCGCGGGCAGTGGAAAGACTCGCGTCATCACGTACCGCATCGCGCACATGTTGGAAAAAGGAATTCCGCAAAGCCAAATCCTCGCGCTCACGTTCACGAACAAGGCGGCGCGGGAAATGGAAGGGCGCATAAAGGAACTCACCGGGCAAAAATTGAAAAACATTACAGTCTCGACTTTCCACGCTTTCGGCGTGAAAATCCTGCGGCAGGAAATTGCCCGTCTGGGTTGGCGCGAAAATTTTACGATCTACGACGAAAGCGACAAAATCGCATTGATAAAAGAAAGCGGACGCGAACTCAAGATGTCCGCCGACGCGCTCGACTGCTACAAAATCGCGATTCTTTTTTCCGACATCAAGACTGGCAGAAAAAATTGGAAGGCGGAAACCGACATTTACCGCGAGCTTTACAAATCCTATCAGGAAGGTTTGAAGCTTTACAACGCCGTAGACTTTGACGATCTCATCGTGCTTCCCATAAGGATTTTTCGCGAATTCCCTGACGCGCTCGAAAAATACCGCGCGCGCTTCAAGTACATCATGGTGGACGAATTCCAGGACACGAGCCACCAGCAGTACGAAATGATGCGGATTTTGGCGAAGGGAATTCCGGGCGGAAAAAACGAGCAGTCCCGCGCGAACATCGCCGTGGTCGGAGACGACGACCAAAGCATCTACAGTTGGCGCGGCGCGGACTACCAGAACATCGTCAACTTCGAAGAGGATTTTCCCGACGTTCAGGAAATCCGCCTCGAGCACAATTACCGTTCCACGGAAACGATTTTGGAAGCGGCGAACGGAGTGATTAGCCACAACACGAACCGCAAGGACAAAAAGCTTTGGTCTTCGAAAGTCTCGGGCAAGCCGATAGAAATTTTCATGCCTGAAAATGAAACCGAAGAAGCGAATTTCATCGCGGAATCGATTCAAGGACTTTGTGCCGAAGAAGGCCTCAAATACGGCGATTTCGGAGTGCTCATGCGCGCGAACACGCAAAGCCGCCAAATCGAAGAGGCGTTCCTCGCGGCTAACATTCCGTACACAATGAGCGGCGGAACGAGCTTTTTTGAACGCAAGGAAATCAAGGACATCTTGAGCTATCTTCGCGTAATCGCGAACCACGACGACGACGTGAACTTGAGGCGAATCCTCAACGTGCCTCGGCGCGGAATCGGGCGCACGACTCTTTCGGTTTTGAACGACGCGGCTTCCGAGGAAAAAAAGTCGCTTTGGCAGACGATGAAATCGTTCGAGGAATTCACGTTGGGAGAAAGCGCGCTTTCGCAAAAGTCAATTTCGGATTTGGAAGACTTTATGAAAATCATCGAAAGCCATTCTTCGATGCTCGGCGGAAAAGGGCTTGCAAAAAAAGTGCGCGCGCTGGTGGACGAAATCAACTATTGGGATTTTTTGATTTTGGAAAATCCGAAAAGCGAAAAGGCCGCCCGATTTAAATACATGAACATCGAAAGCCTGATTCACTCGATCGAAGTTTGGGAAAACGATCCCGACAACGAAGGCGGAACGAGCCTTTACGACTACTTGAACCGAATCACGCTTTTGAGCCGCGACGACGGCGACGAGGACGAGAAAAAAGGCAAGGTGAATTTGATGACAATCCACGCATCGAAAGGGCTTGAATTTCCTGTGGTCTTCATCGCAGGCGCGGAGGACGGAATCATTCCGCACGCGCGCGCTCTCGAAGAAGGCGAGAACAACGTGGAAGAAGAGCGAAGGCTTTTTTATGTGGCGATAACGCGCGCGCGGGAAAAGCTTTTCATCTCTTCATGCAAAAAAAGGCGCAAAATGCAAAGCGTTGCAGAATGCGAGCCTTCGCGCTTTTTGGACGAAATCCCCGCGAACTTGGTGACATACCACGAGCCTTCCAAAGCCGTGGACAACAAAAAAGCCGCCGACATTCTTGCGAACATGCGGAAAATGCTCGCGAGCAGAAGCGAGATTTAATTTAAGTCCTCGGGCAAGTCAATTTCCTCTTCGGCTGATTCTTCCTCTTTTTCTTTGTCGATGTAGATTCCGTGGACTTCCGCGCCGAACGAAAATTGCTCGCTCACCGCGCTGGCGGAAAAATCTTGTCCGCTCAAAGAAACGCCGTCTTTTTCTATCGTGATTTCCTTTCCGCGCTCGCCGACGAGTTGCTCCGTCTTGCCGTTCCATTTGAGGCTTTCGCCAAAAATATTCACGTTGTGCGTTTCGCTTCGGATTTCGATTCCATCGAAAAATTCGTAAAGCTCTGCGTCTGTGTCCGCGCGCATAAGACCTGCCTTTCCTGTGGCGGTCGTTTCGCCGTTCGCGTTTTTCGTTTCGAACTGGATTTTTTGCGCGAGGACTTTTCCCGAGCCTTTGAATTCTTCGAGCCGCTCGCTTGAAACTTGAGCCGTGGTCTGGCCTCTTTCAATTCGCGAAAAGCGCGCGTCGTCCAGCATCAGTTCGGGAACGAATTCTTCGCTGTCGGAAACCGTGCCGTAGTCCACGGAGCAGCCTGCGAAAATCGCGAAGAAAATCGTCGCAAGAAAAATGCGCGCGAGGTTTGAATTTCCTGAAAACGCGGCCTTTCTCCGCTTGCAAGACGCGCGGCTTTTTTTCCATTTTTTCCAATTGAGAAAATTATTTTTTTTGTCGCGCGATTTTTCGAAATTCATTTTTTCCTTTCGGCGGCCGCCGCGATGAACGCCGTAAAAAGCGGATGCGGCTTTGTGGGGCGGGAAACGAATTCGGGATGGAACTGCACGCCGATTCCCCATGGATGATCCTTCCATTCAAAGGCTTCCACTTGTCCGTCGGCGGGGCAGGTGGCGGAAACCGTCAATCCCAATTCTTCAAGCGCGTCCTTGTAGCGCGGATCGAAAGTATACTTGTTGCGATGCCTTTCCGAAATCACGGATTTTTTGTAGACTGAATTTATCTTCGAGCCTTTTTCGAGTTTCACGTCGCTCGCGCCGAGCTTCATCAGGCTTGCCGTGGAAAGCCCCGCCTGTTCTTCGGGAAGACTCACCACAGGATGCGTAGTGTTCTGAATGAATTCCGTGCTGTCCGCGTCTTCCCATTTCGCAAGATTCCGCGCGGTTTCGATTGCCATAAGTTGCATTCCCAAATCGATTCCCAAATACGGAATGTTTTTTTCGCGCGCGAATTTCACGGCGGAAAGAAGCCCCAAAAATCCTCGGTTTCCCATGTTTCCCGGAATGAGAATTCCGTCAAGGCCTGAAAGTTCGGTCGCGATGTCCTGGACGCGCTCCAAATTTTCCGCGTCGATTTTCTTGACGGCGAGTTCCGCGTTGCAGCCTGTGACCGCCGCGTGGAAAAGCGATTCCTTTACGCTCTTTATGCAGTCGTCGAGGAAGTCGCGCTTTCCGATAAGTCCAATCGTGATTTTCTTTTCTGGCGAATTGAGCTTTGCGAGAAAAGCCGTCCAAGGCTTGATGTTGCATTTCAAGTCGTCGCCGAATTTCAGCTTGCGGAGGATTTCGGAATCCACGCCCTGCTTGTGAAAAATCACCGGAAGTTCGTAGATTGATTTTTCGACGTCGGTGGAAGTGAATACCGCGCCTTCTGAAACGTTGCAGAAAAGCGCGAGCTTTTTCTTGAGATTTTTTTCGAGCGGAATTTCGCATCGGCACAAAAGAATGTCGGGCTGGATTCCCGCTTCCTGCAATTGCTTCACCGAATGCTGGGTGGGCTTGGACTTCAATTCCTCGCCCGTGATCACTGGAACAAGCGCGAGATGAACGCTCACCGAATTTCCTTTTCCCAATTCATGGACGAGCTGCCGCGCAGTTTCCAAATAAGGAATCGTCTCGATGTCGCCGACAGTTCCGCCGATTTCAACGATTACGATGTCCGCTCCGCTTTGAGCCCCGATGCTCAGGATGCGCCGCTTGATTTCGTCGGTGATGTGCGGAATCACTTGGACTGTGCGCCCGTTGTAGCGGCCGGCGCGTTCGTTGCGAATCACTTGGTCGTAGACTTTGCCGATCGTGATGCAATTTTGGCTCGTGAGCTCCACGCTGGTAAACCGCGAGAAATTTCCCAAGTCCAAGTCGGTTTCCGCGCCGTCCTCCGTGACGAAAACTTCGCCGTGCTGGTACGGGCTTATGTTTCCCGCGTCAACATTGATGTATGGGTCGCATTTTACGATTGCGATTTTCAGGCCATGGCATTCGAAGAGGCTCGCGATTGCGGATGAAGCCACGCCCTTTCCGAGGCTTGAGCAGACTCCGCTGGTTACCAAAACGTATTTACTCATATCCTTTCAGTATAACATATCTTTGTGATTTCATCAAGATGTGTTTTGGAAAGTCGCGTTCGTTTGTTGAACGCAGGCTCAACTCAAAACGCTTCGCGGAAAGACAAAGGAATTGCACACAAATATATTGACGCGCACGAAATTATGCTGTAAACTTAAAGAT